>JBJTPO010000548.1:0-1332 GCA_046075145.1 Planctomycetota bacterium | reverse complement strand
GGGCACCACATCATAGGGGAAAACCAATTGACTCCGACTGGCCGTCCCCTTCCCCGCGCAAATCATCACATGCAAAAGGGCTCCTGGGTCTGTGACGAATCGGCCCGTCGTGGTCGCGATCGGCGCGAGCAATCTCTCGCGGGGGCTGCCCGGGCTCACGACCATCGTGCGTGCGGGCACCGGTCGTCCCGACTTCCTCGTGGCGGCGGGCCACGGCCGGTCGTATGGAGCCAACAGCCGGGTCGCCTGGCGGCGGCTGCCGTCGATCCTGCGGAGCGGGCTGTGGCGGGCGCTCGACCGGCTCGAACCGACCGGGGCGGCGCGGCCGGTCTGCGCCGTGGTCACGGACATCGGCAACGACCTGCTTTATGGTTTCACGGTCGAGCAGACCGCCGGCTGGGTGCGGGAGTGTCTGGCCCGACTGGCCGAGCACGGCGTCCGGACCGTCGTGACGGGGCTGCCGCTGGCGAGCGTGGCCCGGGCCGGCCCGCTCCGCTACCGACTGCTGCGGACCGTCTACGTGCCCGGCTGCCGGCTGTCGCTCGGGGAACTGCGCTCGGCGGCCCAGCGGCTCGACGAGGCGGTGCGAAGCATCGCGGCCGAGCACGCCGCCACGCTCATCGAGCAGCCGGGCGACTGGTACGGCTTCGATTCGATCCACGTGCGGCGCCGCCGACTCGGCGAACTCTGGGAAGCGGCGGCCAATGTCTGGGCGCTGCCGCGTCCAGCGGCAGCGCCGCGGGTTGGCTTGGCCGAGTGGGCCAGGATCGGCGCGCGGGCCGCCGAGGTGCGGTCGCTTGCGGGCGTGATCCGCTACACGCGGCAGCCGGTCGTGCGCTGGCCCGACGGCGGCACGCTCAGCATGTACTGAATCGAGGTCCATCCGGGATTCTCGTGGGTGGGGCGCCGAAGGCCGAGGTTGCCCGTGGCATCTCGCCAGTCCGTGGGGCAGGTTTGCAACCTGCCGAAACCGGGGGCGGGCCATCGCAGACCACGCACCCCCGCACCGAGCCCTGGCAGACTGCACCTCTGCTCCGGAGGTCGCTTCCCGGAAGTCTCAACCCGTTGGACTGCGAGGGGCTGCCGGTGCCGAGCGAGCGGAAGGCAGGATGCCTGGAGCGAGCGTCCGGACGACAGGGTCCGGCAACCCCGGGTCCGCGGGCTCAATCAGAGCACCGGCAGGCTCGGCAATGGTGGGCGGGCGGCGGCGGCCGCGGCGATGCCCCCCACGAGCCGCTCGCAGATCGATTCGAGATAGGGGCGGGCGGCGGGATCGTCGTAGTTGGCGGCGGTCTTCCCGGCGTCGCCGTGCTCGCGGATCGGGATCTGGAT
>JBJTPO010000547.1:0-3105 GCA_046075145.1 Planctomycetota bacterium | reverse complement strand
AACGGCGGCTCGCCGCGCTGGGCGCGATGGAGCAGGAAGGCCCGGGCCTCGTCCCGCACGGTCCGATGCCGGCCGGCGTCGGTGAACCGATTCCGGGCAAGGTTCGTCCGCGTCCACTCGAGGTAGGTGTTGGAGAGATCCACGCTCGTCGTCTCCCGCGCCCCGCCGGCCGCGGCGGCGACGGAAAAGCTGCCCGTGTAGGCGAACAGGTTGAGCATCCGCTTGCCGTCCGCCTCGGCCCGAACGAGCGACCGCGTCACACGGTGATCGAGAAACAGCCCCGTATCGAGGTAGTCGGACAGGTTCACCTCAAAGGTTAGGTCTCCCTCGCGGACATCGAGAACGGCCCGCTGCTCGCCGACCTTCTGATACTGCGAGTGGCCCCGCTGCCGCCGCCGGGCCTTGAGAAACGATCGCCCGGGCGACACGCCCAGTTCCGCTGCCGCTGCATCGAGCATCCGGTCGAGCCAGACCTCGTGCTCGATCTCCGTCCGCTCATGGGGCCGGTCATACTCGGCCGCGTGCAGCCAGCCGGCATACCAGTCGATGGCCAGCGGAATCTCGGGGATGTCACGGTCGTAAACCCGAAAGGCCTCGACCCCCTGCCGGCGGGCCCACTTGGATAGGTGTTTGAACCGCTTGGCGAGCCGGCGGCGGAAGTCGCCGATCTGGTCGGCCGTGGTGCGGCCGGGCTTGCCGGGACGGGAGGGTGGTGCAGGGGCGGTCTCCGGCGGCTCGGTGCCGGGCCGACTCGCCGGTTCAAGCGGGTCGCCCTCGATGCTTGTCTGCCATTCCTCGCGCTGATCCCGCCGGCGGATTTCGAGCTCGACCAAGCGGCAGGGAATCGGGCCGTTCATCAACGGCACGCGGCCGGCGGGCCGGAGTCCGAGTTGCTTGAGCGCGGGCGTGTCGGCGGCAAGAATCACCGCCCGCCAGCCGCCGCACCGGCCCACGAGCCAGTCGCCGAGCCGCCGATAAAGCGCCGCCGCCCGAGGCAACGGCAGCCGCTCGCCATAGGGTGGATTCGTGACGACGAGCCCCGGGCCAGCCGACGGCGTCACGTCCTCGAAGTGCTTCTGCTCGATCGTGATCGTCGCGGCCACGCCCGCCGCCTCGGCACAGGCTCGCGCCGCCGCCACCGCCGCCGGGTCGAGATCGCTCGCGAGGAAGCCACCCGCCAGCAGACGAACCCGGCTCTCGAGTTCGGCCACGAGCCGCTCGGCGAGCGGACGGTCGCAGTCGCGAAACCGGAAGAATCCGTGGCCGCGTCGCCGGGCCCGCCACAGGCCTGGCGCCATGCCGGCGGCGATCGTCGCCGCCTCGACCACGAACGTGCCCGAGCCGCACATGGGGTCGAGCACCGGTTCGGCAGTGGTCGCCATGGGGGCCGGAGCGCCGGGCTGCCACCAGCCGGCCAGCCCCAGGATGCCCGCTGCCAACACTTCCGAAAGCGGGGCCTCGACCTCGCCCATCCGCCAGCCCCGCTGGTGCAGCGACCGGCCCGCGGCGTCGCGATAGATCGTGGCGACGTCGCCCACCAGATGCAGCGCCAGGCGGAGCGTGGCCCCGCGGAGGCTCACCCCCGGCCGCTTGCCGCTCGGCGTCCGCAGTTGGTCCACGACGGCATCCTTCACGACCTGCGCGGCATAGAGCGAGTGCGTGAGGAACGTGTCGTGGATCGCCGCATCGACCCGCAGCGTGTCGGAGACCTTGAGCTGCTCCGTCCAGTCGATCGCCTGGAGGGCCGCATGGAGCGCCGCCGGCGAGTCCACCCGGAACCGGCCCAGTGGCTCGAGCACGCGGATCGCGGTGCGGCTCTCCAGCACGGCCCGGTAGAGCGTCTCCCGTTCGCGGCCTGCCGGGGCGGAAAACTCGACCGTGCGCCGGCCCACCCGCAGGTCGGCCGCCCCGACCGCCTCGAGTTCCTTCGCCAACACCCACTCCAGGCCCCCGAGTGTGCGGGCGGTGAGGCGGGGTGGCTCGTCGGCCACAGGGGCCGGCAAAGGCCGCGGCTCAGGCTGCACCGGCGGAAAGGCTGGAACCTCCATCTCCACCGACTCTACCCGTAGGCTTCGCTCCAGACCATGAGGCGGGGCCCGGGCCCGGGAAACCTTGCCGCGCCGACCCACGACGCGGTATGACCCTGCGTCGGGAACCGTCACGCCCCGACTCCGACTGTCGCCGTTGAGAGCCGCATGTTTCGCATCCGCCGCCACGCCGCCCCCGGCCTCGTGCCCCGGCAGTTTCGCCGCGATGCCGCGATCTTCATCCACGTGCCCAAGTGCGCGGGCTCCGCCCTGCTCGATGCCTGGCTCGGCTTTCAGACGGGCCACGTCGCCGCCGCGGAGTATCACGCCGCCGACCCCGTCTTCTACGACTCTGCCTACGTGTTCACGTTCGTCCGCGATCCGCTGGCCCGGTTCGTCTCAGCCTACGACCACATCCAGACAGGCGACCTCTGGGACTATCTGCCAGCGATGAAGCGGCAGCTCGACCACGAAGGCGGCAGCGTGGCCGAGGTGGCCGAGCGGCTCGCACCAGGCTGCGAAATCCTCACCCTGCCCTGGTTCGCCCCGCAGCACAGCTTCCTCGAGATCCGCGGCCGGCTGGCGGTCAACCGCGTCTTCAAGACCGAGTCGTTCCCAAGCGACCTGGAGCTGATCCGGGCGGAGACCTCGATCCGGTTTCGTGGCTCGGCCCCGGTCAACCGCCGGGGCGATCCCAACGCCACGCCCGCCGACCGGCTCGGCGCCGCCGCAGTCGCCAACCTCCGCCGCGTCTACGCCCGCGACTTCACTCTGTTCGGCTACTACTAAGCCGCCTGGCTACGGCGATCCGCCGACACGATCCCTACGACCGCTGCCACCCGTCCTGCAGCAGCCGCCGGCCGGAATTTTTTTCCCGCGGCCCGTGACACGGCAGGCGGGCGCGGCAACTCACTCTTCGAAGACCAGGCCCGGCGGAGGGCCGCGGCCGTCGAGCGATTGACCACACCAACAAGAAAGTCGAAACACCATGGATCCCCAGATCATCAGCTGGATCGTGAGCCTGATCGCCGGCAGCGCCGGTGGCAACATCGTCGGCGCCCTGCTCAAGAACCGGAGC
>JBJTPO010000546.1:0-6108 GCA_046075145.1 Planctomycetota bacterium | reverse complement strand
CTTCAAGAACTCGACCGACGGCTCGCTCCAGGCGGCGATCGACGCGATGCAGGCGGCGAAGACGCCCCACTCGTTCCTGGGCATCGACAACGACGGTGGCACCTGCGTGGTCTCGACCACGGGCAATCCCTGGGGCGTGCTCATGCTCCGAGGCGGCCGCTCGGGCAGCAACTACTCGCCCGAGGTGATGCTCGAGGCCCGCACCAAGCTCGAGAAGGCTGGGCTGCCGCCGCGGATCATCGTGGATTGCAGCCATGCCAACTCGGGCAAAGACCACACCCGTCAGGCGGCCGTCTGGCACGACGTGCTCGAGCAGCGGGTGGCAGGCGACCGGTCGATCGTGGGGCTGATGCTCGAGAGCAACATCCACGCCGGCGCCCAGCCGGCGGATGCCAACCGCTCGAAGCTGGCGTATGGGGTCTCGATCACCGACGCCTGCATCGACTGGGAGGAGACCGAAGCCCTCCTCCGCGAGGCCCATGGCCGCCTGGCGTAGCCCGTGGGTTGTCGGGCCCAAATCGGCCTCGACCCGGCTTGCCCCGGTTCGCTAGGCTGCGTCATCGGTTTTGTTCCGCATCCGCGAAAGGATTCGCCCATGCGCCTGCGACTCGCTGCCCTGCTGTGCTTCGCCCTCGCCCCGCTGCCGGTCGCGGCCCAGGTCGCGCTGCCACCGGCGACCGAAGAACTGCGGACGGTCGTCTCGGCCCAGCAGGTGCTCGATGAGTTCGGCGGGCTGCAGATCGAGTCGATCCCGCCCTCGATGCTCAGCACGGCCCAGGGCATCGCGATCTTCCCCAACATGATCAAGGGGGGCTTCATCCTGGGCGTCAACTACGGCAAGGGCGTGCTGCTCGTCCGCCGCAGCGACGGATCGTGGAGCCCGCCGGCGATGGTGACGATGGGGGGCGGCAGCCTCGGCTTCCAGGCCGGCGTGCAGGCGGCCGACATCGTGCTCGTGTTCGCCACGCCGCGCAGCCTCGAGGGCATGATGCGGGGCGAGAAGGTCACGCTCGGCGCCGACGCCAACGTGGCCCTCGGCCCCATCGGCCGCTCCGCCAACGCCGGCACCGATGCCCGGATGGGCGCCGAGATCTACTCCTACGCCCGCTCCCGCGGCCTGTTCCTGGGCGTTTCGGTCAACGGCGCGAGCCTGTCGCTCGACTCCAACGCGACCTCGATGCTTTATGGCCGCGCCGGCATCACCCCGACCGACATCTACGAGGCTCGCGGCCTGGCGTACCACCAGGAGGTGGCCTCGCTCATCAACGACATCACCGCCCGGGCCCGTGCGCCGCAAACGCAGGTGCCCCCGCCGGGCGCGGCGCCGGCGGTGCGCCAACCCGTGGCGGTGACGCCGGTGGCGACTGCTCCTCCGGCGACGCCCGCGCCGATCCCGACGCTGCCGCAGCCTTCGGCCCCGGCCGTGCCGGCGCCCTACGCGCCCCCCGCGGCCCCGGTGACGCCCCCGCTCGTGCCGGTGCGGTAGCCACTGGCCGTTCGGGTCACGCCGTCCATTGCCGCCACTTCCGCTTCAGCCGGAAACGGATGCTGCGCAGCGCGTCGGGCACCCGGTCGAGCCCCAGCTGCCGCGCGGGGCCGCGGCGGCGGGAGACGCGGTCGATCGGGGTCGTGAAGATCCGCTCGAACTGCGTGAGGATCGCGGCCGCGTCGGCGCAGCGCGGCACGCGGTCGCCCCGATACCACGGCCGCGCGAGCATGGCCGCGTAGACCGCGGGGTCGCGATCCGCCGCTACCACCCGATCCACGAGCAGGTCGAGGGCGGCCGACGCCGAGACCCCCGGGTCCGGCGGGGTATCGTGAAACGAGAGAAAGCTCCGCGTGTCGAAGTCGTTGCCCACGAGCGGATCGCCCCAGTAGATCGGGATCGTGTTCACGAGCATCGGCTCGGCCACCTTCTCGCTCGTGTAGCCGGGGTGCGACTCGTTCTCGAAGGCGATGGTGAACCGGCACTCGGCCAGGAAGGCCCGCTTGTCGGCCACGCGGCCGCCCACGTTGTTGAACAGCTTGCCGCCCGAGTCCACCTGCTTGTATCGGGAGAGCCGCCGGAAGAACTCGTTGCGAACCTTGCAGAGCGGATTGGAGACCACGAACCCGCAGAACCGCGGCCGCGCCGCCAGGATGGCCTCCACATCGATCGCCGGGGCCGCCGCGTCCTGCGTCAGCCCCTTCACCAGCCGCGGCGGGTCGATATAGAAGGGCCAGTGCGGCAGGCGGAAGTGCCGCGGATGGTCGGTGTATTCGAACGTGAAGGCCCAGTCGGTCGAGAGCCAGTCGGGCGGCACGTTCTCGCCGGTGTAGAAGATCCGCACGCAGTCATGGCGCCGATGGTCGTGGCGGCCGCGGCCGATGCAGGAGTGGATCAGGAAGTCGGGCTCGTCCACGAGCTCGATCCGCCAGCGGCTTTCGAGCAGCCGCGTCAGGAAGTTGTCGCGCGGATCGAAACTGTCCCAAAAGCCGGCAAAGGCGAGGCGGATCGCGGGCCGGGCATCCGGACGGTCGGCGGCGGTCAGCGGGGTGGGCTCCACATCCTTACGCTACCGCAAAGTTCCGAAATCGTGATTCTCCTGACCATCCAAGCGCTCCAGCGCAAGCCAGGCGGCTTGCATGGCGTTCGCGGATTTTCTTGGCCACGTTATGATGAAACGGTCGAGGCGGTTCCCGCGGGCTTCACACATGTCAGTATCCCGATTGCGTTCGCGTCGAGGATGGTCGCCGGCAGCCATCGTGCTGCTTCTGGTCACGGCGATCGTGGGCGGCAGTCTCGAAATCCGTCCGGCACCGGCCGGCGGCTGCTCCATCGCCGCCGCCGATCACGCCCCCGACCCGCAGGCGCGGGAGGAGTCGCCCGAGGAATCGGAGCACGACGAAGAGGGAGAGTCTGCCAAGCACGTCGCGATCGGCTCCACGCTCACGATCGAGCCGCCCCGCTCGCGCTGCGGCCAACTCTTCGACCGCCACGGGCGCCTGGCCGGCGTTGCCCATCTCGGCGCCGCGCCCATTCGCGGTCCGCCTTCCCGGGCCTGATTCCGCCCCCTGCCTGAATCGCTCCGCGCCGCGCCGGCGGCCCGGAGCAAGGCCGTGATGCATGACCGGTTGCGGCGCGCGCGTCGCGCGACCCCCGGCCTGGCGATGCCTGGAGACGAACTCCCGTGCGCGACGAGCCATCCGATCCCGACGACCTGCGCGGCCTGATCGCCGCGGCGGCCCGACTGCTGCCTGCGCAGGGGCCGATCTCGTCGTTCGTGGCGCTCAATCCGCTTCATGGCTTCGAGGATCGTCCCTTCCCGCAGGCGGTCGAGGAGGCAGCGCGGCTGATGCACGCTCAGCCCTACCTCGAAGAGAGCGCCTACCGCGAGGCACTTGCGCATGGTCGCATCACGCCTGCCGACATCGATGCGGTGCTGACCGATGAACTCGGCCCCCGGGCTGCCGAGCGGCTCGCCGGCGGCCGCGTGCGGCTGTTCGACGTTCAGCGGGTGCTTCTGACCAAGGGGCTGAAGCACGAAAGCGACGCAACTGTTCGCTGGACGCTCACCGAGAGCGACGTGACCGAACGGCTCAGGCCCGACCTCGACCCAGCCTGCCGCGCGAGACTGTTGGCTGAAGCCGGTGACGGGCTGGCCGGGGCCCAGCCATCGATCGCGGAGCGCCGCGTCGCCAGCGACCTGTGGCACGCCTGCGTCGAGGCGACGGCCGGCGGCCGTGCGACCCTGGTCCACCACCGCCCGCCGGCCCGGCCACGGGATTTGATCCAGGCGCTGCGGCCCGATCTCGATCCCGATGCGCTCGTCCATCCGCCGTTGATCCGAATGGTCTCGGCCTATCTCGATCAGGGCGTGGCCGACTGGACCATGCCCGACCGATCCCGCGGGCTGCTCGCGGCCGTGGCGGATGTGGCCAGCCGCTCCGGCCCGCAGGAGCGGTGGTCCCGCGACCTGCAAAGCCGGTTTCGCGAAATCTCGGCCCGCTGCCGCACCGCCGCCGGTGCGACCGACGTGGCACTCGAGGTGATCGCAGAGGAACTCTCGGCCCTGGCCATCGCCCCCTGCGATCGGGCCGAGGTCGTGGCGGCATCCCTGCTGGCGCTGCGGGGTTGGGCGGGCATGGTCTGGCAGTTGGAGCAACGCCCCGACCTCGCTCCCTGCCTGCGCCTGCCGGCCCGGCTGGCCGACTTCCTGGCGGTGCGGCTGGTGTTCGATCGGCACGCGACCGCGTGGCTGGCGGCACGGCTCGTGGGCGACACCGCCGGACGACCCGCGACGGCGTCGGCCCTCGGCTCGCTGTGGGCGGAACTGCGTGATCGCTTTCCCGCGACGCGCGGTCCCGGCACGGTGTCACGGGCCTTCCTGCTTCACCAGCTCGCCCAGTTGCTGGGCCTGACCGCCACCAATGTCCGCAGCCTCGATGCCGAGAACGTGATGTCGCTTGAGCGGAGCATCTACGCGTTCGACTCCATCGCGCGGCGGCGGCTTCTCCATCTGGCGTACGAGCGGCGGTTCAACACCACGATCCTGGACGCGCTCTCGGCCCTGCAACCTCCGGCGGCCCCGACGCCGCGACGAGCCCAGGTGATCTTCTGCATCGACGACCGATGCGAGTCGCTCCGCCGGCATCTCGAGGAGACCGATCCCGATGTCGAAACCTTCGGCGCCGCCGGCTTCTTCGCGGTGCCGATGAACTACCGCGGCCTCGACGACTGGCACGCCACACCGCTGTGCCCGATCGTGATCCGGCCCGGGCACACGGTCACGGAGCAGCCCGAGGCCGACCACCTCTCGCATCATCAGTCACGTCAGCGGGCCAGGCGGCTCTTCGGCCGCGTCCGCGAACGGCTGTTCTCGGGCACTCGGACGCTCTTCATCGGCGGCCTGTTGACGAGCGTCGGCGGCGCGATCGCCGCGGTTCCACTCGTGTCGCGGGTGGTCTTTCCGCGGCTCACCACGCTCCTCGCCTCCCGGGTCGCCGGCTGGGGCCGGCGACAGATTCGCACGCGGCTCGACCTCTTCCGCACGGCGCCGGCCCAGCTGCCCGACGGCACGCTTGCGGGCTTCACCATCGACGAGATGGCTGGGATCGTGAGGCGGCTGCTGGAGGACGTCGGCCTGACGCGTTCGTTCGCCCGGCTGGTGGTGCTGCTCGGCCACGGCTCCACGAGCCTCAACAACCCCCACGAGAGCGCCTACGACTGCGGCGCATGCGGCGGTGGTCGCGGCGGACCCAACGCCCGGGCCTTCGCCCTGATGGCCAATCATCCGGCCGTCCGGGAACGGCTGGCGGCCGACGGCCTCGCGATCCCGGCCGATACGGCCTTCATCGGAGGCATGCAGGACACCTGCTCGAGCGCCATCGCCTGGTTCGACATCGATCGCCTGCCGGCCACGCACCGCGACGAGTTGCTGACGCTGCAGCGGTCGTGCGCCGCGGCCCGCGCCCTCGACGCGCAGGAACGATGTCGGCGGTTCAACTCGGTGCCGCTGGGAATCGCCCCGGCGGACGCGCTCCGGGCCGTCGAGGCCCGGTCAGGCGATCTCGCCCAAGTACGGCCGGAGTATGGGCATGCCACGACCGCCGTCTGCATCGTGGGCCGCCGGCGCCGAACCAGGAACCTGTTCCTCGACCGACGGGCCTTCCTGATGTCGTACGACCCCGACGGAGACCCCGACGACACCATCCTCAGCCGCACGCTCGCCGCCGTCGGCCCCGTCTGCAGTGGCATCAGCCTGGCGTACACGCTCTCCCGCATCGACCCCCTCGTGTACGGCGCCGGCACGAAACTGCCCCACAACATCACCGGCCTGATCGGCGTGATGGACGGCCACGCGAGCGACCTCCGGACCGGCTTGCCATTCCAGGGCGTGGAGATCCACGAGCCCGTTCGGCTGCTGGTCGTGATCGAGACCACACCCGAGCGGCTGTGGCGGGCGGTCGCACCGCTCCCGGGCGTGGAGCGGCTGATCCGTAACGGCTGGGTGCACGTGGCCTGCTGGCCGCCAGAGGGAAGCGTGCCCGAGATCTATGACTGCCGACTGGGTCGCTTCATTCCCCATCACGTCGAGTCGTCGTTCCTGCCGGCAGTCGCCCGCTCGG
>JBJTPO010000545.1:0-8107 GCA_046075145.1 Planctomycetota bacterium | reverse complement strand
GCTACACCCCCGTTGTCCGGCCTGGGCCGGCACCGGGTTTTGTCACCGCAGCCCGAAAAGTATACCGCCCGCCCGCCCCGCGCGAAGCGACACCAAGATTCGGCCGCAGACGCGGTCTGCGATGCCAAGCGGCATCCCCCTTCCGTGCGCACGGGGGCTTCGATGCGGCGACGATTCGTCCGAGCAACCGCCGCGCGTAAAAAACGCGCACGAACACGGCCGCCCGGAGGTGCGGCCGGCGGCCGGGGCCGAAGGCCCGAGGGCCGCCAAGGCTTCACGGGCCATGGATGGCCGCGAAGCCTTGAAATCAGAAAATGCCGCGGGCCGGGTCGAAGCCCTTCTTCACGGCGATCGCCAGATCCTGCTCGGCCTGGCCCTCGAGCCCGAGCGCCCGGCAGGCGAGTCCACGGTGGTGGTGCATCACCGCCAGGCCGTGGTCGGCCGTCCGCAGTCGATAGGCCAGTTCGCCGTCGGTGATGTGGCCGGAGAGCAGGAGCAGCCGCCGCCGCTGCTCGAGCGTGGCGTCGATCGCCGCGTTCAAATCGGCGAGCGCCTCCTGCTGCCGGCCGAGCAGATGCAGCACGAAGCCGCGGGTGTCGAGAAACTCCGGACTGCCCGCGCCGCTGCCCTCGAGGGCAGCCTCGATGTCGGCGAGGGCCGCCTCGAGTTCGCGGCCGACCAGCGCGCGGATGTAAGCCCGATGGTTGAGCGCCTCGGGATGGCCCGGCCCCGCCAGCTCGACGGCCATCTCGGCCGCCGCCAACGCCGCGTCGGCGTCGCCGCGGATCACGCGCGCGAGCGCCATCACGCGGTGCGGCTGCACGGCCGTCGGCGCGAGCGCGGCGGCCGCCGTCGCGTCGGCGAGGGCGCTGGAGGCTTCGCGGTTCTCGATCCGAAGCATCGCCCGCCAGCAGAGGAGGCGGCTCTTCTCCGCGGGTTCCGCCTCGAGCAGCGGCCCGCCCCAGGCGATCGCGCGGGTCATGTCGTCAATCGCCGCGCCGAGGGAGCCGCGGCCCTCGCGGAGGATCGCCCGCTCGAGCGACCACTGCATCACGCCCAGGCGGACGGCCGGCATCACGGCCGGCGCGAACAGCGCCGGGACGATCAGCCCGAGGAGCACCGCCACGAGGATGATCCGCTTGGCGGGTCCGGCCTGCCCACGGGAGCCCCGCGGGCGGGCTGCGGCCCCGCGGCCGCCGGCCTCGGGGGAGTCTTCGGCCGGCCGGTCGAACTCGGGCGGAATCGGGAAGCCGAGGCGGTCGTAGTTCATCGAGGCGTCGCCCTGCGTGCCGGCCCGCGGAGCGGCCGGAGTTCATCGGATCGTTCTCCGACTCTGGGAAGTCAGTTTATCCACCCCGGCCAAGCTGGCCGTCGGTTTGACGCTGGCGGCCGAGTCCCGTAGCCTGCCCGCTCCCCCCCAGGAGCCGCCGGCCATGCCGCTCTTCGAGATCGAGACCAGCGCCCACATCATCATCTCCTGGGCCGCCGACGAGCAGGCGGCGGGAGAGGTGGTCCGCGACGCCTATCCCACGGAGGACATCGTCCGGCTGACCCGGCGGCCGCGGGATACCTGGGTGATCTCGAAGTCGGCCCTTGGCCTGACCGACTCGCGGGTCGATCCCTGCCACACCGCCCGCGAGTGCCTCGCCAAGGCGTCGGGGGACAAGGTGCACGCGATCCGGCTTTACATGCACGAGACCGGCGACGACCTCGAGCGGGCCAGGAAGGTCATCGAGTCGAACATGGTGATGGGCTGGTGAGCCGCAGCGCCAAGAGCGCCGTGCCCGCGAGGGCCGCGGCGAGCCCGAGGGCCGAGGCGTCGATCGGGGCCGGACCCTCCCGCAGCTTCAAGGTCACGAGCTGAGTCGGGGTGCCGAGGCCGCCATTGTCGGCCACGCCCACGAGCAGGCGGCGGCCGTCCGCCAAGCGCGGACCGAGGCACAGCCCCTCGAGGTTGCAGCCGAGCGTGTCCCGCCAGACGCTGACCTTGGCGAGGTGATCGTCGGGTCGGCTCGCCAGGCTCCCCTCGCGGTCGGAGACGTCGCGACCAGATGCGGTGTCGATCAGTGCGAGCCGGCTCTCGAAGGGGGGCAGGCCCGGCCCCGCGGATCGCTCGAGCGCGAGCAGGCGGCCGCTGCCGAGCGGCACGAGCGCCACCAGGCCGGCCAGCGGTTCGCCAGCGAGCACCCTGACGAACGCATGGGGAGGATCCACGGCGTAGGCGAACTCCGCCGCGGGCGGCGGCGCGGTGGAGTCCGGTACGGGGATCCGCGCGATCCTCACCACGGTGCCGCGGCCGTCCGCCGCCGCCGGCCCGTCGGCGGGCAGTGCCTCCTCGGTCGCGGCCCAGATGCAGCGGCCATCGGGCTCGACCGCGACCGACTCGAGGCCGCGGTTGGGCCGCCGCTGGGCCAACCGCGGCGGGATCGGGACGATCCCCAAGAGGTCGCCGGAATCCGCGTCGATGGCCCGAATGGCGGGCGTGTCTTCCTCGCACACGAGCAGCACGGTGGCGGGGACGCGGTCGCCCCGCTCCCGGCGCCGCGTGGCGATCCGGCGGGCCAGCGCGGGTGGGCAGGGGGCGACGTCCTCGTAGTCGTGAACCTCGCCCAGCGTGATGAACCGCAGGTCGGAGGCCGCTTCAGGGGCGCCCGTCGGTCCCACGGCAAGCCGAAACAGCAGCAGGTGGTCGCTGTTGTCGAGCACCGCGGCGTAGCGATCGTTGCCCATCCAAGCGATGCCGCTCAGGCCCGTGAGCGGCGGGCCGTTCGGCCCGACTATCTCAGGCAGCCGGAGGGAGCCGGCGAACTCGACCGAGGGCGGCGCGGCTGGGCCGTCTGCAGCCGGGGCGGCGTTCGCGGTGAGAACGATCACGAGGGCCGCGAACAACGGCGGCATGGTCGACAAGCGGCATGGCGAGACCATGCCACGACTCTACCACGGCTCGCTGGGGGCCACCGCGGTCGGGATCGGCTCGGGCCGACGTGGCCTGGCCGCGGCCGCCAACCGTCGCCCGATCTCATTCGCCGACCGGGGGCGCCTCGAACGATGCCGGCAGGACCCCCGACGCCGGCGGTTCGTCGCCGGCGAGGATCGTCTTGGCGGGACGGTAGCTGGATGTGCCGCCGGGACGGTAGCCGGGGTCGGGGCGACGCTTCGGCGGAGTAACTCCACCCGGCAGGACGTCGCCGCCTGCTGCGGCCGGCGGGGCGACCGGCGACGCGGCCGGCGGGGCCAGACCAACAGGAGCCGGATCGAGTGGGGCGACGAGCGGTGCCGCGGCCGGTGGGGCTGAGACGCCTGCCGATGGCCCGCCGAACCGGCTGCCGTTGGCTTCGCCATAGCGTGAATCGAGGCCGGCCGCGGGCGCGACGGGTCCGGTCGCGGGTGACGCGGGGGGCGGTGAGGCCGCCCACGCCTGCGACCCACTGGCATCGGCATACCGTGCCGCCGGAGGCTGGGCGGCGAGCGGTTGGGTAGGCGACGCCTGGGCGATGGGGGCGTCGGCAACGCCGAAGGCGGGCGCCGCGGCCATGCCAGCCGTGGCGGCGCCGGCGGGATCGACAGCGGCGACCGGCGGCGGCGTGGGCGATTGCGGCTGAAGGCTGGCGTAGGGGCCCACCTGCGGGCCGACGGACGATCCGGCCACGGCAGCCGGCGGTGGTGCGGTTGCTGCCGGCGGCGCGGCGGCCGGCGGCGGTGCGGCGCCGTAGGTCACGGCCGTCGGCTCGATGAGGCCCGTCGGGCTGGCAGCCTGCCGGCCTGCGTCGGTCTTGGTGGCGTCGGAAAGGGCGTAGCCCTCCGGCGTGCTGGTCGTGGGGTAGGGCTTGGCGGTCTCGGAGGGCTTCGCAATGTCCTTGTCGAAGCTGGGGGCCGACGTCAGTGCCGAGGCGGGCGGCGTGCCGCTCGAACTCCACCATGAGGGCTTGGCGCCCCACGAGCCCGACTTGCATCCCGTCGTGAGCGCCGCTGCGACCGCCAGCCCCATCAGCCCGGCGGCACGCGCGTGGAACTCCTGCCTCGAATGCCGGACCCTGACCATGCGACTGCCTCCGCGCGGGATGAAACGTTCGGGTTGCGGGGAAGGAAATGGGAAGCCTCCGCCGGTTGCGTCAATCGCAACCGGCGTCGGCGAGGAGGGGCGGTCGCCGCAGGCTCCCTCCGTCGAATCGACGGGGCAACCTGGGCAGGCCGGGCGACGTCAGGACCGGGCGGCGGCGAACCGCTTGCCGACGGCGTCCCAGTCGATCACGTTGAAGATGGCTCCCACGTAGTCGGCCCGGCGATTCTGGTAGAGCAGGTAGTAGGCATGCTCCCAGACGTCGATCCCGAACAGCGGCGTGTTGCCGTGCATGATCGGGCTGTCCTGATTGGCCGTGCTCTCGACCAGCAGCTTGCCCTTCGGGTCGAGCGAGAGCCAGGCCCAGCCGCTGCCGAACCGCTTCATCGCAGCGTCGCTGATCGAGTTCTTGAAGTTGTCGAAGCTGCCGAACACGCTCGTAATCGCCTCACCGAGCGGGCCCTTGGCCTCGCCCCCCTTGCCCTTGCCGAGCGAGTCCCAGAACAGGGTGTGGTTGGCATGGCCGCCGCCGTTGTTGCGAACGGCCGTGCGAATCGCCTCGGGCACCTTCTCCAGGTCGGCGATCAGCTTCTCCACCGGCAGGGCGGCCAGGTCGGCGTGGCCCTCGAGCGCCTTGTTGACGTTGGTCACGTAGGCGGCGTGGTGCTTGTCGTGATGGATCTCCATCGTGCGGGCGTCGATCGAGGGCTCGAGCGCGTCGAAGGCGTAGGGCAGGGCAGGCAGCGTGTAGGCCATGGGGACGGGTCTCCAGCAACAGTGGGGAAAGGACGGCGGGGAACAGGACGGTGAGCCGATGCCGCACGGGCGGCCGGGGCCGCCGCGCGTCGCGTGGCCGGATCGTAGCCCTGGGGCCGGTGGGCGGCAAATGGCCCGCCTGCCGCGGCCGGCCGCGCCGCGACCCTGCTGGTGGTGCCGGTTCTGGCGGGGATGCGGCACGGGGCGACGATGCCGAACATGCCCGCCGTGACTGCTCTCCCGGCGATCGGTCCGACCGGTGAATCCCCGGCACCGGTCCGGTCGAATGATCCTCAACGGGCCGGATGCGGGGCACATGCCGCAGCCGGTCCGCGCGAAGCGACGGATCGCTCCGCCCACGTTCGAAAGGATTCGAGCCACGACGATGGCCTTCCGCGCCTCCATGCGCCGCGACCAGCGCCGCCGGCTGCTGGCATCCCGGCAGCGGGATGCCGCGGACGCCGACGGGCTCACGGCCGACGGCTCGGACCGCGTCGCTGTGACAGCCTACGACGACGAAGCCCTCCCCGAGCGGCATCCGGCGCTCGCGACCCGGCTGCCCGTGGGGGCCGGGCGGTTGGTCGCGGTCGCGTCGGCGATCCTCCTGGTCTTCAGTGGCGCGATCACGCTGGCAGTCAGCGGGCCGCTGTTCGGCAGGCCCCTGGTCGGGGGCGGCGGCCGTTTCGCCCGCACGCTGGCGGTGATCGCCGCGGCCTTCGATGCCCGCGCCGGGATGCCGGTCCAGGTTTGGCTGGCGGAGCTCGCCCTGCTGGCCGCGGCGGCGATCGCGGGGGCGATTCGCCTGATGCGGCGGCATCGTCGTGACGACTACAAGGGGCGGTTTCGCGCCTGGGGATGGCTCGCCTGGATGCTGGCAGCCGCGGCGTGGGCGGGGGCCGTGCCGGTCGGCTCCTTCGTGGCCGCGCTGCTCTCCGACGCGACGGGCATCACGCCCGGCCCCAACGGGATCGGCTGGTGGCTGGGGCTGGCGGCCGTGGGCTTCGCGGTCGTGGTGCCGTGGGCGGTGCTGCCGCTGCGGGAGCGCGGGGCCACGCTCACCTGGATGCTGCTCGCGATGGCGGCCTGGAGCGTGGCCGCGGCGATGCCCTGGGCTCCGTCGTGGGCTGCGGCCTGGTTCGGCGGTGAGGCCCGGGGGGCGGTCGTGGCCCAGGCCGCGTGGGTTGCCGGCGCCGGGCTCGTGCTCGTGGCGCTGTTGGCCGCCGCCCGCGGCGTGATCCGCGAGGTTCGGGGGCTGTGTGCCGCCGAGCCGCCGCGCCGGGCGAAGCGGAAGCGGGCGGCCGCGGAAGCGACCGGCGACCGGTCCGAGCGTCGGGCCGACGACGAGGCGGCCGAGACCACGGCCGACGACTCCTGGGACGACTCTCGGAGCGAAGGCGACGACGACGCTCAGACCGCTGACGACGGGGGCGACACCGATTTCGTGGACGGTTCCGAGGGGGGCGGCCGCCGGCTGTCCAAGGCCGAGCGGAAGCGGCTCAGAAAACTCGCCCGCATGAACGGCCACGCGGCATAATGCGGCCCCTTTCAGGAGCCCGCCCCGCATGACCGTCCGCACCCGCTTCGCCCCGAGCCCCACCGGTTATCTCCACATCGGGGGCGTGCGCACGGCGCTCTTCAACTGGCTCTACGCGCGGCAGCACGGCGGGCAGTTCATCCTCCGGATCGACGACACCGACGTGGCCCGGAACGTCGACGAGGCGCTGCAGCCGATCCTCGCCGGCCTCACGTGGCTGGGGATCGACTGGGACGAGGGGCCGGGCGTGGGCGGGCCCCACGCCCCCTACTTCCAGTCGCAGCGGGCCGACCGACACCGGGCCGCAGCCGACAGGCTCCTCGCCTCCGGTCACGCCTATCGCGACTATGCGACGCCCGAGGAACTCGACGACGAGCGGAAGGCCGCCCAAGCGGCGGGCAAGCCCTTCCTCTACAGCCGCAGGTTCGCCGCCTTCGATGACGCGACGGCGGCGCGGTTCGAGGCGGAGGGCCGCAAGTGCGTGGTGCGGCTGAAGATGCCCCGTGAGGGCTCGCTCGTGATCGACGACTCCGTACGCGGCCGGGTGGAGTTCGCCTGGGAGCGGGAGCAGGATCACGTGATCCAGCGGGCCGACGGCTCCTGCCTCTATCACCTGGCGAGCGTGGTGGACGACCACGACCTCGCGATCACGCACGTGATCCGGGCCGAGGAGCACCTCTCCAACACGCCCCGCCAGGCCTTCATCGCCCTGTCGCTGGGCTATGAGTTGCCGGCCTACGCGCATCTGCCGCTGGTGGCGGAGCCCGGGAGCCGCACCAAGCTCTCGAAGCGGAAGCTGGCCCAGTATCTCAAGAACCAGGACTTCCGCCGGGTGATGGAACACGGCCAGCAGATCGCCTCACGGATCGGTCTCGCGGCCGACGCCGACACCTTCAATCCCGTGATCGTGGACTTCTACCGGGCGGTGGGATACCTGCCCTGGGCGATCGACAACTATCTCGCGATGCTCGGCTGGTCGTACGACGACAAGACCGAGTTTTTCTCGCGTGACGAACTGGTGAAAAAGTTCTCCCTCGGGCGGATCAACTCCTCGCCGGCGAGCTTCGACCCCAAGAAGCTCTGGGCGGTGCAGGATCACTACATGACGAGCCTCTCGACCGACGAAAAGCTCTCGCTCATGCTGCCCTACCTCGTGAAGGCCGGCCTCGTGGCCGATCCGCCCAGTCCGGAGCAGGGGCGAATCGTCCGCCGCGTGATCGAGGCCTCGGGCGACCGGCTGAAGGTCGCCGGCGACATCCTCGCCTACGCCGACTTCTTCCTCGTGGACGAGCCAGCCATGGATCCCGAGGCGGTGGCCAAGAGGCTCGCGACGCCGACGGCCCGGGCGCACCTGGAGGCCTTCTCGGCCCGGCTCGCGGCGGTCGAGCGTTTCGAGCCGGGCCCGATCGAGGAGGCCCTCAAGGCGGCAGCCGATGCGGCGGGGGTGAAGGTGGGCGACCTCGTGCACCCCGTCCGCGTGGCGGTCACGGGCCGCAGCGTGGGCCCGGGCCTGTACGACTGTCTGGCGATCCTGGGCCGCGACAAGTCGCTCGCGCGCATCAGCCGCGCAAGCGATCTGTGTGGCTGAGGGGATCTGGATGCCAGTTTGACCGCGAGGGGCTGGGGACAGTCCCCGCTTCGGGGACTGTCCCCTTTCCTTGATGCCGAAAGGGGACTGTCCCCTGCGGGTCGACGAAAGGGGACTGTCGCCTGCGGGTCGAAAGGGGACAGTCCCCTGCGGGGACAGTCCCCTGCGA
>JBJTPO010000544.1:0-6108 GCA_046075145.1 Planctomycetota bacterium | reverse complement strand
TCGGTGCCCAGGATCACCTGCTCCCGCCGCTCCAGGCAGAGGTCGATGCTCGTGCGGCTGGTCATCTGGGAGGTGTAGGGATTGGCCGGGAACTGCCCGGCGTTGTAGATCAGGTAGTCGGGGGCCCCGAACCGCTCCAGTTCGTCGAGCCTGGGCCGGATCAGCATGTTGTGCATGTACAGGGCGTGGTAGGCCCGGGCGCAGAGCACCCGCACCTTCACCCGCGTGGCCGGATCCCAGCCGGCGTAGCCGTCGCAGACGTAGATCTGGTCGCGCGTGTTGAGGTAGTCGATCGCCCGCTGGCGGTTGAGCAGGAAGGTGTGTTCGTCGATCGGGTGGTTGACCGGGCCCCACCAGACGTCGTCCTCCGACTCGGGGCGGTGGACGACGTGCTTGTCGGCCGGGCTGCGGCCGGTCTTGGCGCCCGAGCGGATCGCGATCGCGCCGGAGGAGACGATGCCCGCCCGCTCCCGGGAGACGGCGTCTTCATAGAGCCGGCCGGGCGGCGCGTTACGGATTACGACGGGGACGGTGATCTCATGCGCTGAAAGATCGACGTGCACTGGCATGGCGAAACTCCACGCTGGAGAAAAAAACCGGGGGGCACCCGGCCGACACGGTTGCGGCCGGTTCCCCCGATCGCAACCGACCGATGACGGCCCCGGCAAGCCCGCCCGCGATGCAACCCACGCCCACGGCTGCAAACGCCGCCCCCCAGGCATTGCGGCGGACCCGCAGGCCCCGGGCCCCGCGCCGCACCAGGCGGGCGAACTCGGACCAGGCCTCGGGTGAGGCCCTGGTTCCCACGGCCGCGATGCTCACGCAGCGGGCGAGCCCCCGGCCGTCCATCAGCACCTGCAGGCCGCGGGCCGGCATCACCACGCTCTCCCCTGCCCAGCGGGCCGAGGCGTCGAGGCGACCGACCACCTCGGCCATCACCGGGCGGAGCTGCTCGGCGGTGACGTTGTAGATCACCAGCCGCGGTCTCGTGGCGAGAAGGCCACCGGCCACGATCAGCACCAATGCTCCGAGCATCATCAGCGACGCCCAGGCGGCGGTGCCCACGGCCGGCTGCAGCAGCGCCAGCGGGCCGGCAAGCACGAAGCCGGAGAGGCCCGCGGCCAGGGCCACGACGTCAAGCCCGCCGGAAAGGACCGTCGGCCGGCGGCGCAGATGCAGGCAGCCCAGCATCAAAAGATAGCCCCCCAAAGGCAGCAGCGCCGCCCAGGCGGGCACGGCGGACAGGGCGAAGCTCATGCCGCGATCCCTCCGGGGCGTGTGGCCGGCCTCACGGTCGCCATGCCAGCCAGGCAAGCGTCGCCAGCCAGAGCAGTTCCCCGACCGCGGCGATCGCGAACACCGTCCAGGAAACGTGGGCGAGGGGCGTGTGCATCGCAGGCCAGCCGATCGTCAGACGCGGTCGGGCACCGCGAAGGCGAGGTCCCGGGCGAAGGCATCGTCGAAATCGAAGACATCGTGAAAGTCCTCCCGCTTGTCGCTGCGGGTCTTCCGCATCTGCCCGATGTCGATCATGTTGAACACGATCTCGCCGATGTCGGCGGTGCGGTGGATCCCCCACGTGGCCAGCACCGTCTTGGCCAGGAACCCGTACTGCTGCTGGCCGAACTGCCGGGCCGCCTCGCAGAGCTGCTGGCCGGAGACGTGCCTTTCCGCCCGCCGCCGTTCGCGCCGGGGCCGGGACCTCGTACGGCCCGACGCCTTGGAATCGTCAGCCGGAGGATCAAGCTCCTCCGTCGGGGGCTCCTGACCGAAGCCCAGAGTCTCCTGGGCGTAGGTGAGCGCCTCGAGCACGAACAGGTAGGCATCCAGCGAGTAGCGGCGGTCCTGCTCGAGGAGCTTGGCGAGCGGGTGGGACGGGTCGAGGGTGGGCATCGCGAACGGAATCCGCCGGCCAGAGGGATCACGGGGGGAGTATACCGCGGGCTCGCTCCCCGGGGACCGTCCCCTTTCCTGATCGGCAGAACCTCCCGATCGATACAAGCCCCCCAGGGGTACGCCGGGGGATGGTGCAAGCCATGCCACACGAACCGAGCACCATGCCGCACCGCGTGGCAGGCGTCATCCCCCTTCCTCGCGCGCGGGGGCCTCTATTGCGGCGGGGCAGACGGAGCCACCTGGGCCGAGAGGTCTTCGAGGATGTACTTGTAGCCGAACGGGGTGATCGGCTTGGCGAAGTCGCGCAGCATGTCGAGCCCCTTGTCGATCAGGCTGGTCCGGGGATCGAACTGGTACACGTCACGGTCCTGCCCGCCGGGCTTGAAGATCTGGATCGCGAATGGCATCAGGTCGCGGGCCTGGAGGATCAGCTCGACCTTGGAGAAGTTGGCGGCGTCGACCTGGTAGCGGGGGAGCGCCTCGAGCCAGACCTGGTCACGAACCTCCGGCGGCGTGATGATCCGCATGAAGTACCGCTTCCTGAGCGTGTCGGCCTTGGCGCCGAACACGAACGGCAGCGGCCCGTCGCTGATCGCCTTGCCGCGCATCTCGGGCGGCAGCTTCGTCTCGCGGAGCTGCCGGTCAGCATGGCGAAACTCGTAGATGCTCTCGCCGTTGCACACCCAGTGCTCCCCGGCCTCGCCGCCGCGAACCTCGTAGCGACGGGCCTCGGGATTCCACTGCTTCGACTCGCGGACGCGAAACAGCCCCTTGTCGGGGGCCGCATACTTGAGCTCACCGGTGCTCTCGGCGAACGCCAACCGGTCGCCGGCCGCGTCGGCCGGACTCCAGGCGTTGTATTCCCACTTGTGGAACGTGCACGACCACGTGCTGACGGCGGCGTTGCGGGACTCCCAGGCGGCGAGCAGCCGATCGAGGGCGGCCTGCTCCTGCGGCGACAGCGGCGCTGGCGACTGGGGGGCGGCCGGTACGGCGGCCACCCGCGACGGTGCGGCGGCGGGTGCCGGCGCGGCAGGGGCCGGCGGCCCCTGCGCGGGCACGGACGGCGTCTGCGCGGCGGCCGGCAGCGACAGGACGAACAGGGCGAGGAGAATCCACGCGGCGGAACGGCGACGGCGCACGAGACAGGCTCCTGGGTACGCGGCCGAGGACTCTAGCAGGGGCGGCCGCCACGGTGCGAGAGCGTTTGGACCGGAGGAGAAGCGGCTTTTCCCGACCCATGCCCCATCGCAGTTCAGTGCCGCGCCAGCGAGCGGCCGTGGCCGCGGGTTTTCAACCCGCGGAATGCGATCCCGATCGCGAGCCCTCTGCGGCGGCTCGGAGTTCAGCCAACTCACGGGCGAAGCCGCCTGAGAGGATCGGAAACCGGCACCAGGTCTTGGGGTCCAAATTTTCGTCGTCGAGGTGGAACGATGGGGCGTACCGCTCCCGCTTCCACTGGTTGCGGCTCCAGAGCGTGAAGAACCGCTCGGCCCACGTCGCCAGTTGTGCCGGGCCATACTGCGGGAACTCGCCGCGGGCCCGACGCCAGCACTCGACCGGGCTCTGCCGATCGCGGATCGCGAACCGCTCGATCGCGTCGAGCACGTCGTAGGGCATCAGGTCGGCTTCGTCGGTCTGTCCGGCCGCGGCCGGCCGCAACTCGGCGGTCGGCTGCTGGGTGTTGACCGCGGCCAGGGCCGGCACCGGCCCCACGCCCTCGGGCCCCTGCCGCTCGAGCCACACGAGCCAGCGACGGAGGTAGGCCTTGTCGATGCCGGCGATCGGGGCGATGCCGCCGGCCGTGTCGCCGTCCATCGTGGCGTAGCCGACGGCGGCCTCGGAGCGGTTGCTCGTGGACACGAGGATCGCCCCGGTCAGGTTCGCCAGCATCCACACGCCCGGCGCCCGCGCCCGCGCCTGGATGTTCTGCAACGCCACGTCGTCGCGCTCCCACGTGAGCGGCCGGCCGAGGGCGGCGGCGACGAGATGCGCGTAGCCACGGACGATCGGCTCCACGTCGAACTCGTGATACACAGCCCCGAGGGCTTCCGCGAGGCCGCGTGCCGCAGCACGCGTCACCGGCCCGGAGTTGGCCGTGGTCTGGTAGACACACGTCAGCGCGGCGGCCACGAGCTCGCGTGAGCCCCCGTTGACGTCGGTGGCCACGGTCGACAGTCCCGCCCGCACCGCGGCTTCCGGCAGGCCCAGTTCAGCGCCGGCCAGCCGTACGGCGATCGCCACCAAGCAGGCCACGGCCGAGGAGTCGGCCCCACCGCTGGCCGAGACGACGTAGCCGCGCGAGCGGCTCTTGCGAGCGTAGTCAAAGAGCCCGAGCGCCACCGCCCGGGAAAACTCTTCTTCCTTGACGTGCGGCCCGGCCTCCCAGGCATCTCGGTCTTCACCGCCGCCGGCGGGCGATTCCAAGGCGGGCGGGCGGAACGGATCCGAGACCAGATCGGCGGCCCCGTCCGCCGCATCGGTCACCAGCCGCGCCTGGGCGGGGCGGAGCGTGTCGAGATCCACCACCGCGGTCGTGAGCACCCGATCGGCAAAGGAGAAACGCCGGCCAGCCGCCACCATGCGGCCCCCGGTGGCGACCAGCACGCTGCCGTCGTAGATCGAGCGGCCCGCCTCGTTGCCAACCAGATTGGCGTAGACATAGGCCGCCGCGAAGGCCCGCGAGCCCTCGAGCACGAACCGTCGCCGAATCTCCTCTTTACCGAACGCGAAGTGGCTCGCCGAAGGGTTGAGAATCACGTCGATACCCCGGGCGGCGAGCGTCGCTCCGGGCCGGTCGGCGGCCCAGGCGTCCTCGCAGATCTCGAAGCCGACCCGCACGCCCCCAAGTTCGAACCGCAGGTCACCGATCGGCACGTCGCGGTCGCCGATTCGCAGCAGCCCCCGGCGGCCGCGCGGCCAGGGGCGGAACCAGCGGGGCTCGTAGTGGATCCCGTCCCCCGCCAGGTGCTGCTTGCAGACCACGCCGGCCAGCCGCCCGTCGGCCACGACGGCCACCGCGTCATAGACCCCGTTTTCGAACCAGACCGGCAGGCCGATCGCCACCGCGATGCGAGCGGTGTGCGGCACGATCTCCTCGAGCACCCGCCAGGCCATCCGGTGCGTGGCCGGAGCGAGGAAGGCGTCGTCGCAGCCGTAGCCGGAGATGCACAACTCCGGCAGGCAGAGGATCGCCACGCCTTCGGCCCGGGCCGCGGCGAGCGCGGCCACGATCCGGTCACGGTTGCCGTCCCAGTCGAGCGGCGTCTGGTTGAGGGCGGCGCCCCCGAGGCGGATCAGGTGCATGGGGTAGTGGTATGCCGTGAAGCAACTTCAACTGGAGCACGCCCCGGGGACTGTCCCCTTCCGGTCGATGGATGCGGCGGAGGCACGGCAAGCCCGCCGGGGGCAGGGATGCCCCGCCGGGCGTGTCACAGGCTAGCCCGGCTCCTCGAGATAGGTGTAGCCGCCGAGCCCCTCTTCGTAGAACTTGAGGAACCGGCCGGCTTGGCTGTCGTCGATCCGCCCCTCGCGGACGGCCCGCTCCAGCGAGTCGCGGAGCCGCTGCACGAGCTGGTCGGCGTCGAACTCGACGTAGTCGAGCACCTCGCGGACGGTGTCCCCCTTGATCACTGCATCGACCACCACATCGCCCCGCTCGTCGGTGCTGATGTGGACGGCGTTGGTGTCGCCGAACAGGTTGTGGAGATCGCCGAGGATTTCCTGGTAGGCGCCGATCAGGAAGGCGCCGAGGTAGTACGGATCGTTGTTCCAGGCATGCAGCGGCAGCGTTCGCTTCACGTCGCGGCGGTCGATGAACTGGTCGATCTTGCCATCGGAATCGCAGGTGACGTCGCCGAGCACGGCGCTGCGGCAGGGTCTCTGGTTCAGGCGGTGGATTGGCATCACGGGAAACAGCTGCTTGATCGCCCAGCTGTCGGGCATCGACTGAAAGAGCGAGAAGTTGCAGAAGTAGGTGTCGGACAGCGCGGCCTCGAGCCCCTCCAGCTCCTCCGGCACGTAGTCGAGCCCCTTGGCCAACTTGCTGATTCGGCGACAGGTGGCCCAGTAGAGGTTCTCGACCGCCGACCGCTGATCGAGTGGCAGGTAGCCACTGGAAAACAGGTTCATCGCGGTGTCGAGCGACTGCTGCGCATCATGGTACGCCTCGAGCAGGTTGCGAACGTTGATCCCCTGGTAGGTCTCCCAAAG
>JBJTPO010000543.1:0-1620 GCA_046075145.1 Planctomycetota bacterium | reverse complement strand
CCTCGAATCGGTCCTTGCCGAGCTTCGCGCAGACGTACCGCGCCGTGCCGTAGAAGAGCGGGTCGCCCGAGGCGAGCACGACGGTGCGTCGCCCCGCAGCCGCCTCGATCCGTTCGACGAGTTGCTCGAGGTTGGCCGCGGACTGGAGCCTGCCCCGGAGCGGCTCCGGCAGCAAGCCCGTGCAGGAGTCGGGCCCGACGAGCAACTCCGCCTCCTCGACGAGACGGCGGGCCTGGGAGGTCATGCCCTCGACCCCGTCGTCACCGATGCCGACGATGTGTACCTTGCCGGCCGACGTCACGTCATGCGCCGGATCGACCGGCCTCCCACACCCGCTCGCCCGGGGATCGTCCCGGCCGCGTCAGGCCTGGAACGAACTGCCGCAGCCGCAGCTCTTCTTCGCGTTGGGATTGTTGAACGTGAAGCCCCGCTTGTCGATCCCGTCGTGGAAATCGAGCGTGGTGCCGTCCAGGAAGAGGTCGCTCTTCTTGTCCACCACGACCTTCACCCCGTGCTGCTCCTTGACGGAGTCGGCGGCGGGGTCGAACGCGGTGTCGAAGCCGAGGGAGTAGGAGAAGCCGCTGCAGCCGCCGCCGGCCACGCCCACGCGGAGCACGGTCTCGGGCGCGAGCTGCTGCTCGGTGATGATCCTCTTGACTTCGCTGGCCGCCTTTTCCGTGAGCATGACCGACATGGTGATCTCTCCTGACTGGGACGGGCGTTTCTCACAAGCCCGCATGCGAAAAGTTTATACCGCGCGCGGGAAAAGGCAAAGCCCGGCTAAAGCCGCCGCAGCCGGTCCACGCCGGCTGCGATCAGGTCGGCCGCGCGGTCGATCTCCGTCTCCGTCGTGAACCGGGAGAGTCCGAACCGGACGCTCGCCCGGGCCTGGTCCTCGTCGAGGCCGAGCGCCAGCAGCACGTGGCTCGGCCGGGGGTCTTCCGCCGAGCAGGCGCTGCCCGAGGAAACGGCCAGCCCGGCCGACGAGAGCGTCGCGAGCAGCGTCTGGCCGTCCACGCCGGGCACGTGCACGTTGAGATTGTTGACCAGTCGCACGGGCGTGCCGTCGGGATCGTCGCGGTCGAGCGGCGGGCCGTTGAGCTCGAGCCCCTCGATGCCCGTGGCCAGCCGCTCCCACAGCCGGTCGCGCAGCCGCCGCATCCTCGGGGCCTCCTCGACGAGGCCCGAGGCCGCCAGCCGGGCCGCCTCGGCGAGGCCCACGATCCCCGGCACGTCGAGGGTGCCGCTCCGCATCCCGCGTTCCTGCCCGCCGCCATGCACGAGCGGCTCGACGCGGACCGCCCGGCCCCGGCGACGGACATAGAGCGCCCCCACGCCCTTGGGACCATGAAACTTGTGGGCCGAGAAACTCGCCAGATCGGCGCCGAGGGTGTCCATCTCGACCGGCATCCGGCCGATCGCCTGGGCGCAGTCAACGTGCACGAGCCCACCGGCGGCATGCGCGATCGCGGCCAACGTCGCCACGTCCTGCACCACACCCGTCTCGTTGTTGGCCCCGAGCAGCGAGACGAGCAGCGTGTCGGGGCCGACCGCGGCCGCGAGATCCGCGGGGCGGATCCGCCCCGCGACGCCGGCCGCATCGTCCTGCCGGATCACCGG
>JBJTPO010000542.1:0-1199 GCA_046075145.1 Planctomycetota bacterium | reverse complement strand
CGACGGTGGCGCTGAAAAAACTCGTCGGCAAGGTGGCCGTGACGACGGATGATCTGGACAAGGCCTTTCAGGCCACGTTCGGGCCACGGGCCCGTTGTCGGGTCGTGATCCTCGACAGCCAACGGCGTGCGCAGGAGGTCTGGCAGATGGCCCGAAACAACCCGACGGCCGAGCGCATCGGCGAACTCGCGGAGAAGTATTCGGTGGATCCCACGAGCAAGACGCTGCGGGGAGAGGTGCCGCCGATCCAGCGGTATGGAGGACAGCCCGCCATCGAGCGGGAGGCCTTCGCCCTCAAGCCTGGCGAGCTTTCCGGCGTGGTGCAGGTGGCCGACCGGTTCATGGTGCTCTTTTGTGAGGGATTCACCGAACCGGCCGCCGTGAATCCCAACGAGGTTCGCGACGAGTTGCACGCCGACATCTTCGAGAAGAAGCAGCGGATCGAGATGGCCCGATACTTCTCCCATCTCCGGGAGTCAGCCGCGATCGACAACTTCCTCGCCGGCACCAGCCAATCGCCGGCTCAGGCCGCCGTGCCCCGCCCGGATCCAACGTCGCGGTCGAGTCTGAGCCGGGCTGAGGCCGAGGAGTTGGCCGCGCCCCGTGTCGGCAGCCGGAAGGTGACCGCTCCTCCCGCGGCGGGCGGGGGTGAGGGCGTCGTGCCAGCCTCGTTCGACGCGCCCGGTCCGAAGGCTCCGCCGGCGGCCGTTTCGACGCCGCGGTAGCGATGACAGAGTCGGGCCGGATAGAATGGCGTCTTCCCCAGGGGCCCGCCATGACGCAGCCGTCCGATCCCATCGCCGCACCGTCAACCAGCCCGGATGAGGCTGAAAACGCCGACGATCCCGCCGACATCCAGAGGCCCTTTGAAATCCGGGTGGCCGACAGGATTTCGAAGCTCCCGCCCTATCTCTTCGCGCGGATCAACCAGCTCACCTACCAGAAGCGGCGGGCTGGCAACGATGTCATCGACATGAGCATGGGGAATCCCTCCGACCCGCCATCCCAGCGCGTGATCGACAAGCTTGCCGAGGCGGCCAACGATCCCCGCAATCACGGCTACGCTCCTGCGCTGGGCATCATGAGCCTTCGACGCGAGGTGGCATCGAGATACCTCAAGAAGTGGGGGGTCCGGCTCGATCCGGAGTCGGAGGTGATCTCCACGCTCGGCTCGAAGGAGGGATTCGGCCATCTCTGCC
>JBJTPO010000541.1:0-4565 GCA_046075145.1 Planctomycetota bacterium | reverse complement strand
AACGAGGAGAAGTACGTCGTCAAGCGGCTCCTGCGGCGGGCCGTGCTCGACGGCCGGCAACTGGGGATGCGGGAGGCGTTTCTGCACCGGCTGCCGCCCATGGTGGCCGAACTGATGCGGCATCCCTATCCCGAACTCGCCGACACCACGGGCCACGTGGCGACCGTGATCGAGCGGGAGGAAGAGTCGTTTCTGGCCACGATCGACGGCGGGCTCGAGCGGATCGAGAAGCTGTTCGCGGGGATCGGCAGCGCGGGGAAGAGCACGGTGCCGGGCGACGACGCGGCCGAACTCTACACGACCTACGGCTTTCCGCCGGAGCTTCTCGAGACACTGGCGGCGGAGCGCAACTGCGCCTTCGACTGGGAGGGCTTCCGGGCGGCGATGGAGGCCCATGGCCAGCGGTCGGGGGCGGGGCGGAGCGTGGAAGTGTTCGCCACGGGGCCGCTCGACGCCCTCAAGAAGACCATGCACGGCACCGACTTCACGGGCTACGAGGCGACCGAGGCCGCCGCCCGGGTGGTGGGCATCATCGCCCAGGGCTCGCTCTGCGAATCGCTCGTGGAGGTGGGGCATGCGTCGCCGGTCACCGTGGTGCTCGACCAGACGCCCTTCTACGGCGAGTCGGGCGGGCAGGTGGGCGACACGGGCGAACTGACCTGGCCGGGCGGCCGGTTCGAGGTGAGCGACACGCAGCGAGAAGGGGGCTTCATGCTCCACGTCGGCCACCTCCGCGAGGGCAGGCTCGGCCTCGGAGGGGCTGTGACCGCCCGGGTGGATCCGGCCCGCCGGGCCGCCCTGCGGCGGGCCCACTCGGCCACGCACCTGCTCCATGCGGCGCTCCAGCATTTTCTGGGCGGCCATGCCGTGCAGCAGGGCTCGAAGGTCGATGCCGACCTGCTGCGGTTCGACTTCTCGCACTCCACTTCGATCGACGGCGAGACGCTGGCCGCGATCGAGGGCATGGTCAACGATCGCGTGCTCGAGGCGGTGACCGTCTCGGCCCGGCTGCTGCCTTTGGCCGAGGCCCGTCACGCCGGCGCGATGATGCTCTTTGGCGAGAAGTATCCCGACGTGGTCCGGATGGTGACGATGGACGGCGTGAGCCGCGAGCTCTGCGGCGGTACGCATGTCTCGAGCACGGGCCAGATCGGCCTGGTCCGGATCGTGGCTGAGGAGAGTGTCTCAGCAGGCACGCGGCGGATCTCGGCCGTGACCGGCGCCCGGTCGCTCGAGCGGCTGCGGACGGCGGAGCGGACGCTCGCCGAGGCGGCCGCGGCGCTCAAGGTGCCGGTGCCCGACGTGCCGCAGCGGCTGGCCGCGGTCGTCAAGGAGCTCAAGGAACTGAAGAAGGCGAAGCCCGCCGCGGCTGCCGCGGGCGTGACTCCCGAGGCGCTCCTGGCGGCTGCTGTGGAGGTTGGCGGCGCGCGGGTCGTGGTGGCCGACATGCAGGGAGGCGACGCCGGCGCGATGCGGCAGGCCATCGATCACTTGCGGCGGAAGGCGAGCCCGATCGCCGTGCTGCTCGGGAGCGTCGAGGGGGACAAGGTGACGCTCGTGGCCGGGATCTCCAAGGAACTCGAAGCCCGCGGCCTCTCGGCCGGCAATTGGATCCGGGACGTGGCGACGGTGGTTGGCGGCAAGGGGGGTGGCCGGCCCGACCTCGCCCAGGCAGGCGGCAAGCTCGTGGACAAGCTGCCGGCCGCCCTCGCCGCGGCAAGGCAGGCGATCAGCATGTTATTGTCAGGCTAGGGCGAAACGACGCAGACGCTTCGGCCCCGCTGGCTCGGGGCTGCCCATGCCCGTCGCCCGGACGCTCGCGACGGCCATCCTGGCCTTTGTTCGCTCGATGCTGGCTGCGCTTCGGCATCCTGCCTGCGCTTGCCATCAACGCCGGCTCCCGGGCAAGGGCAGCCCCTCGCCGTCAAGCGACAGTCGGCCAGCGAGGCGCGGCCCGCTCAGACCAGCTTCTCGAGCGCCGCCAGGGCCGCATCGTAGTTCGGCTCCTCGGCCACTTCCTTGACGACCTGCGCGTACCGCACAACACCGTCCTTGTCGAGCACGAACACGGCCCGGGCGAGGATCTTCAGTTCCTCGATCAGCACACCCCAGGCGGTGCCGAAGTCGCGGTTCATGTAGTCGCTGCCCACCTTGAGGGCCGTGATGCCCTCGGCGCCGCAGAACCGGTTCATCGCGAAGGGAAGGTCGAGGCTCACCGTGAGCGCGTTGACCTTGTCGCCAAGCGCGGCGAGCCGCTGGTTGAAGGTCTTGGTTTGCACCTGGCAGACGGGCGTGTCGAGCGAGGGCACGACGCTGATGATCGAGGGCTTGCCGAGCAGGTCGGCCTTGCGGACGTGCTGCATGCCGTCCTTGTAGAAGGTGAGGTCGAAATCGGGGGCCGATGCCCCGACCTTCACTGCGTCGCCTGCGAGCGTGAGAGGGTTGCCCTTGAACGTGACCGCACCGTGCCGAGCCATCTCGCTGTCTCCTTCGGGAAGGGATCCCTCGATCCCGGAATCGAACGTCGTGCGGGCAGTATGGACTCCCCGGCCGTCTCGGCAAGCCCGCGGGCCGGCGGGGCGGTGACAGCATCGCCGGATGCGGGCCGGATCGTGGCCAGACGCGGAAATTCGCGGGTGCCCGGGGCGGCCGGTTGCTGGCTGAAACTCGGCTTGATCGCCGGAGGGGCCGCGGTCATACGATGGAGCGGGCGGGGGCTTACGGGCAGCACGCGAACCATGGGATGGATTCCATGGCCCCGGCAGACACGGAGGAGCGGTGTGATGACCACGAAGATCGAGGCGATGCCGGCTCAGGCCGGACGGGGGCGGCAGGGACCATCCATCGAGGTGGAACGGGGGCCGGACTGGCTGTTCGTCCGGTTCGCGGCCGGGCCCGTCGCGGGGCAGCGTGAACTCACGTCGTCCGTCTGGGAGACGATCCGCGAGCACGGCGCGTCGCGGGTGGTCCTGGAACTTGACCATGTCGGGGCCGTCGACGAGGCCCTCGGTGGTGCGATCGGTGAGCTCGGCACGCGGGTCCGCGATGCCGGAGGGCTGATCCGGATCTGCGGCTTGAGCGAGCCGAAGCTTTCGCGGCTGCGGAGCATGGCTGTGGCGGCGGGCGTGCCCCACTTCGACACCCGCTCTGACGCCGTCGGCGGCCGCGGGAAGGGCTCATGAAAGCGCTCGGCCGGCTGGGGCAGCTCGCAGGCCTGATCCTTCCTGCGTTGGCCGTCGTGCTCGAACTCAACGGCAGCATCACGTCCGGGCCGATGCTGGTGATGCTCGTGTTCGCCGCGTGCTGTTTCTGGCTGGGAAGGATTCTCGAAGGGTACGCTGGGCCCTGACGCGGCCGACGCGTCGCCTTTCGTCCTCTCCCCCGGCCCGGGTCACGCCATGCTGCCACCGCTCCTCTTCGCCCCGATCTACCGCCGCTACATCTGGGGCGGTGACCGATTCGCCGCCGCCTTCGGCCGCCCGTTGCCGCCGGGCGACGAGTACGCCGAGTCGTGGGAACTCGTCGATCGGGGCGGCGACCAGAGCCTCGTGCGGGTCGGGCCGCTCGCAGGCCGCTCGCTGGGGGAGCTCATGCGAGGGCACGGCGCCGAGCTCGTCGGACGTTCGGTGTCGGCCGAGTTTCCGTTGCTCTTCAAGTTCCTGGACGCCAACCGGGTGCTCTCGGTGCAGGTGCATCCCGACGACGCCCGGGCCGCACGGCTCGACCCGCCCGACCGCGGCAAGACCGAGGCCTGGTATGTGGTGGCGGCCGAGCCGGGGAGCCGCATCTACGCCGGCCTGCGGGAGGGGGTCGATCAGGCGGCTCTCGCCGCGGCGATCCGCGCGGGCACCTGCGAGGAGGTGCTCCATTCGTTCGTGGCCGTCGCCGGCGACTGCGTCTTCATCCCGGCGGGCACGGTCCATGCGATCGGTGCGGGGCTGCTCGTGGCGGAGATCCAACAGTCGAGCGACGTGACCTACCGCCTCTTCGACTGGAACCGCACGGGCCCCGACGGCAAACCACGGCCGCTGCATGTCGAGGCGGGCGTCGAGGCGGTCACCCGGCTTGGCCCGGTGGAGCCGGTGCGACCGCAAGAGATGGCTGATCGGGCTGTTCGCCGGCTCGTGGGCTGCGGGTATTTCACGCTCGATGAGGTCCGGCCCGCGGGCTCGTGGCGGTGTGGTGGCGACAATCGCTGCCACTTCCTCGCGGTGCTCGAGGGTGAGGCCCGCCTGCCCGAGCGCTGGGGGCTGCCGGCGGTCCGTCCGGGAGAGTGCGTGCTCCTGCCAGCCTCGGCCGGCGCCCAAGAGATCGCCACGGACGGAGCGAAGCTGCTCCACGTCACCGTGCCGTGACACCCGCCGACAGGCGGCGGCGAGCCACGAATCCCCGGGAAAAACCTCCCTTGGGTGTCGCGCGGCGGTTCCCTAGAGTCTCCACCCCTTCCCGCCGCTCCGGAGTCACGCCCGTGACCGCCCCTCGTCCACCCGTTCCGCGTGCCGTGGTGGTGGCCCTGTCGCTGGCCGCCTGCGTCGCCGGCGGCTGCGCCTCGCTCGGCAAGCCCG
>JBJTPO010000540.1:0-1658 GCA_046075145.1 Planctomycetota bacterium | reverse complement strand
GGTCGAAGGCCCGCGCGATGTTGGGATGGTTGAGCCGGGCCGACGCCCGCGCCTCGCGCTCGAAACGCTCCAGATACGATGTCTGGTCCACCCGCTTCACCGGCAGCACCTTGATGGCCACCTTGTTGCGGAGCGTTGTGTGCTCGGCCAGGTAGACGCTGCTCATGCCGCCTGCTCCGAGCAGCCGCAGCAGCTTGTACTTGCCGAGCATGAAGCCCTTGTGCTTCCCCTTGCGGAGCTGATCGACCTGCCAGTGGGTGAGCAGTTCGGCGTCGATGAGGGCCTGCGGCAACTCGTCGGGCAGGTCAGCCGTGAGGTCGGTCCAGGCGGCCACTGCCTCCGCCAACCGTGATTCCTCCACCAGTCCGCTCTTGCGGACGATGGCGAGAAAGTCGGCGATGGAGCGGACGGGTTCGGACATCGGTTCGCTGGCGGGTAGAACACGAGCCTATCACGAAGCCTGGATCCCGACGGATGCCGATTCTGCTCTACACCCGCCGCGGCTGCCATCTCTGCGAGCAGGCCGAGGACATGCTGGCCGCGCTCGGCGTGGGGGCGACGCGCGTGGACGTGGATGCCGACCCCGAGGCCGCGGCGCGGTACGGCCTGCGGGTGCCCGTGCTGGACGTGGATGGCGTGGCCGTGCTCGAGGGCAGGTTCGAGGAGCGGGCAGTCATGGCCCTGCTCGCCGCGCTCACAGCCCGAGGCGAATCCCCCGGCGGGCCAGCTGATCGGCCAGCAGCGCCGCCGACGTGAAGACCTCCGCATCCCAGCCGGCGGCGCGGGCGGCGGCGACGTGCTCGGGCAGATCGTCGCAGAAGAAAATCCGCTCCGGCGGCGTCGCGGCCCGCTCCGCGGCCCGCTCGAAGATCGCCCGCTCGGGCTTCGCCGCGCCGACTTCGTAACTGAGGATCACGGGGCGAAAGCCCCCGGGCAGGATGCCCCAGCGGCGGCCGAGCAGGTGCTGCCAGTGGATTGCGCAGGTATTGGAGAGGATGCCGATCGGGATCCGGCGGCGCTGCAGGGCCGCCACCACCGGCAGGATGCCCACGTTCAGCTCGAACATGTCGGCAGCCGCCGCGGCCAGCAGGTCCGGGTCGCTGGCGGTGCCCGTCCGGCGGCCGAACTCCCTGTGAAAGCCGGGCCAGTCGATCGTGCCCCGCTCGAGTTCGGCCTGCAGGTCGTCCATCACGGCCTCGCGCACCCGGGATTCCTCGGCGCCGCAGACCGCCGCCATCCGCCGGAAGGCCAGGTCGCGGTCAAACGTGGCGATCACGTTGCCGAGGTCGAAGTAGACGAAGGAGGGAGGCATGGGGAGACGCGGGGCACGGGGGCGGAGCGTGCCGCTTTCGCGGGATTCCGCAGCATACTATCCTGCCTCCGGTTCTGTCCGAGACGCCTTCGCAAGGATCCGATCTTCATGGCCAACCTGAACCGCACCAGTGCGCGAATCACCCAGCCCCGATCCCAGGGAGCTTCGCAGGCGATGCTCCTAGGCACAGGCCTGACGCCCGCCGACCTCGACAAGGCGCAGGTGGGGATCGCCAGCATGTGGTACGAGGGCAACACCTGCAACATGCACCTTGACCGGCTCGCCGCCAAGGTCCGCGAGGGTGTGCTGGCCGCGGGCATGGTCGGGATGCGGTTCAACACGATCG
>JBJTPO010000539.1:0-4236 GCA_046075145.1 Planctomycetota bacterium | reverse complement strand
CCCCACCGAGTTCATGGCCGCCCTGCTCTCGGGCGACATCACCGGCCGCAACTTCAAGAAGAAGGATTCGCTCGTCGAGCACGTGGAGGACTGCCGGCGGATGGGGATCGAGGTGGCCCCGCCCGACGTCAACGCCTCCGCGGCCGACTTCTCCGTGGCCGGCGGCCGGATCCTGTTCGGCCTGGCGGCGATCAAGGGCTGCGGCGTGCAGGCGGCCGAGGCGATCGCAGCCGAGCGGGCCAAGGGGGGGCCGTTTCGCGACCTCCACGACTTCTGCGGCCGGCTCGACCCGTCGCTGGTCAACAAGACGGCGATCGAGAACCTCGCCAAGGCCGGCGCGCTCGACGGGCTGGGCGGCCACCGCGGCCAGTTGCTCGCCGGCATCGAGCGGGCGATGGCGGCCGGGGCGGCGCAGCTGGCCGACCGCAAGAGCGGGCAGAAGAGCCTCTTCGGCGGCTTCGACGACGAGCCGGCGGCCGCGGCGATCGCGCCCGCGGGCCTGCCCGACGTCCCGCCCCTCTCCGATCTCGAGATGCGGTCGAACGAGAAAGAGGTGCTCGGCTACTACGTCCACAGTCATCCCTTGGCCGAGCATCGGGGGCTCCTGGAGGCGATCTGCACCCACGACACGTCCAGCCTGGCGGCGGTGCCGGCCAAGGGGGAGGTCGTGATCGGCGGGCTGGTGGCCGCCCTCAAGCTCTCCAACACGAAGCAGCCGCGGCCCGGTTCGGCGCACACCCGCTACGGGATGTTCGACCTCGAGGACATGGACGGCCTCGTCCGCAGCATCTGCTGGCCGGAGGATTTCGCCCGGCTGAGCGAGCATATCCAGGCCGACGCCGTGATCCTGGTGGCCGGATCGATCGACCGCCGCGCGGGCAGCGAGGAGACCAACCTGATCGTCAATGACGTGGTGCCGATCGCCGCGGCATGGGGACTGCCGGTGCGAAGCGTGACGGTGAAGGTTTGCGAAGGGACCCACGACGCGGGCACGCTCGACCGGCTGGCGGCGGTGGTGGCCGCCCACCCCGGCAAGGTGCCGCTGCGGCTCGTGCTCGACACCGCCGACGGCAAGCGAGTGTTGATGGAGGCCGACCGCCACTCCGTGGCCTGGTCTCCGGCCTTGTACCAGGCGGTCAGCGTCCTGCTCGGCCCGGACAGCCTGAGGGCGGCCGTCTCGCTTGGTGGCCGGAGGCGGGAGTCAACGCCCCGGCGGGGACCGTCGTCCCGGGCCTCCCTGGCGGCCGGCTGAACCCCGGGCGGAGAGGCCTGAGGCTCAAGGCCCCGAATTGCCGCGTGAATCTGGGCAAAACCTCGCATTGCCTCGATGTCAGCGTCAAACTACCCTCCCGCCGAGAGTCGGCTTCGGAACGGCCGGCCGCAAGCCCCTTCGCATTTTTCGGTGAAGCCATGCAGCGTTCCCTCGGCCCTGCCGCCGGCCTTTCGTGCCACCGCCTCCTGCTTGGCGGATGCCTCGTGGTCATCACGATGCTTCCCACCGGCGTTCGCGGCCAAGGAGTCCCGGCCGGCGTCCAGGTCGATCCGCAGGGCGTCCTCCGGATGCACTCGGTCGCCGACCCCGGCCTCACCAAGGAACGGCGCGCCGCCGTGGTCGAGGCCCTGCCGGGCGACCTCCGCAAGGCGGCCCCGCTCCGGAAGGTGGCGCTCTCGCGGCTCGAGGCCGAACTCGCCACGCGGCTCGCCGACGGCCGCGGCGTACCCGACGAACTTGCGAAACTCGCCGGCTTGACCCGCGTCCAATATGTGTTCGTGTATCCCGCGGAGGGCGACACCCCCGGCGAGATCGTGCTCGCCGGCCCGGCCGAGCCGTGGTTCACCGACGCCGTGGGCCGCGTGCGGGGAACGGAGACAGGTTCCCCGACCGTGCTGCTCGAGGATCTCGCCGCCGCGCTCCGCTGCTTCGCTCCGGGGCAGCCGCGGGACCGGCTCGTGGGCTGCTCCATCGATCCGAAGCCCGAGGGGCTGGCGGCGATGCAGAAGTTTCTGCGGGAGACGGGCCGCGTCAACCCCAAGGCCGGTGTCGACGAGATCGTGGGCGGGATGAAGGAGGCCCTCGGCACCCAGGTGGTGAGCGTGCAGGGCGTCTCGCCGGCCACCCACTTCGCGCAGGTGATGGTCGAGGCTGACTACCGGATGAAGCTGATCGGCATCGGCTTGGAGCCAGCCCCGGTCAAGATGAAGACCTGGATCGAACTTGCCAGCGCCGGCGCGGTGGCGGCCAACGCCCTACAGCGGTGGTATTTCGTGCCCGACTACCAGCGGATCCGGATCGCGGAGGACGATCTCGCGATCGAACTGGTCGGCGAGGGCATCAAGCTCTGCGGCGCCGACGAGGTGGTGCTGCCCGACGGCCGGCGGCTCGGGGCCGACCGGGCCGACAAGGCAAGCACGACCTTCACCGAGACCTTCACCCGCACGTATCCCCAGATCGCCGCCAAGAGCCCGGTGTATGCCCAGCTCCGCTGCCTGGTCGATCTGGCGGTGGCCGCGGCCTATCTCCAGGAGCACGACGGCTATGGCAAGGCCGGGTGGACCGCCGCGACCCTCCGCGACGAGAAGGCCTACCCGATCGAGACGCTCTCGGTTCCGAGGGAGGCCGAGACGGCCATCAACGCGGTCTGGCGGGGCAACCGCCTGCTGACGCCGATCGGCGGCGGCGTGACGATGTATCCCCGGCTGGCGATGGATCCGCCGAACCTGCTAATGGACGAGAAGGGCGAGGTGGGCCAGGCCCGCACCGCAACCAAGGATCTGCCCGCAGGCGTCTGGTATTGGGACTGACTTCACGGCTTCGCGGCCATCCATGGCCCGCGAAGCCTTGGCGAGGCGGAGGGGCGGCTGAAGTGCCCCTCGCCTCGCTGGCTGCTCGCACCTCCGGGCTCGCAGGGCCGCCGCGGAGCGGCGGCTGGGGCCGGGCCTCCGGCCAGCGGCCGTGTTCGGGCGCGTTGTGCCGCGCGGCATCCGGTTGGACGAATCGAGCGTTGGCCGCAGCTTTCAGGAAAATTTGCCAAAAGTGGGTGACGGACTCTCTCGGTCTACAGCGTCTTCGACTGCGGCCCCGAGCCTGCGCCACCCAGAACGTGCCGCGACCGTCACCCGCCCGCGCGCTGGCGGGCCACGAATGCCGCGTAGTCTTTCGGGGTGTCGATGCCGCGGGCCGCGTGGGCGATCACGCCGGCCACGATCGGGATGCCTGCCTCGACCACCCGCAGCTGCTCCAGGCTCTCGTGCACGGCCAGCCGCGACTCGGGCAGCGCATTCCAGGTCTCGAGCACCCGCCGGCGGTAGGCGTAGACGCCTACGTGCTGCCAGTAGATCGGCGGCTCCGCCGCCAGGAGCGAGTCACTCCAGTCACGGGCGAAGGGCACGGCCGCGCGGCTGAATGTGATCGCCCGCCAGCATCCGTCTTCGGCCGGTCCCGTCCATGCACCGCCGGCCGGGTGCCGCCACGCCGTGAGTTCGGCCTTCACGGCGGCCGGGTCTTCGAGATCCTCCCGCCTGCGCAGCGGCGTCACGAGCGTGGCCACGCCCGCCTCGGGGCAGCGGCCGAGCAGGCTGACGGCCAGGTCGATCGCGGCGGCCGGCAGTTCCGGTTCGTCCCCCTGCACGTTCACGATCACGTCCGCCGGCGGCAGCCGATCGAGTGCCTCGACGATCCGGGCCGTGCCGCTGGTCGCCTCCGGCGAGGTCATCACCACGGCGCCGCTGAAGGCCCGGACGGCGGCCGCGATCTCGTCGGAGTCGGTGGCCACGATGGTGGCGACCGGGCCGCTGGCCGAGGCGGCGTTTCGCCAGGTGTGCTCGACCAGCGTGCGGCCGGTCTCGGCCAGGAGCATCTTGCGGGGCAGCCGGGTGCTTGACAGCCGGGCCGGGATGACCACGATCGCGGAGGGAGTCATGGCGGGCGGTGGCCTCGGGAAGGCGGCGGAAACGGGGCGGGCCGTTGTATATCCGCCGGCCGCTGGTACCATCAAAACGGCTTCGGAGCGGTCGGCGTCCGGGGCACCCACTTGCCCGAGTGGCGGAATTGGCAGACGCGCAAGATTCAGGTTCTTGTCCAGGTAACTGGGTGGAGGTTCAAGTCCTCTCTCGGGCACTACCGCGGTGCCGTCGCGCACCGTGATTCCGGGGCTCGGGTCTCTCCCTGCCCCGGCGGCCGGGTCCATCACCGGCCCGTTGTCCGGCCTCAGTCTGCTTGTAGGATGGCTCTCGAGG
>JBJTPO010000538.1:0-1189 GCA_046075145.1 Planctomycetota bacterium | reverse complement strand
ACCACAACCTCAATACGAGCGAGCGGTACTACGGCGAGATCTGCTCGACACACACCTACGCCGACCGGGTCGCGACGCTGGCCGCCTGCCGGGAGGCGGGCCTGTCGCTCTGCAGCGGCGGGATCATGGGCATGGGCGAGTCGGCGGAGGATCTGATCGACATGGCCTTCGAGCTGCGGGATCTCCGGGTCGAGTCGATCCCGCTCAACTTCTTGAACGCGATCGACGGCACGCCTTTGGAGAACGTCGAGCGGCTCACACCCCGCGACTGCCTGCGGGGCCTGGCCCTGATGCGGTTGGTGAACCCGACCGCTGAGATCCGGATCGCCGGCGGCCGCGAGCTCCACCTGGGCAGCCTGCAGGCCCTCGGGCTGTACGCGGCCAACTCGATGTTCGTGGGCGACTACCTGACCACCAAGGGGCAGCTGCCCGAGGCCGACTACAAGATGATCCAGGACCTGGGGTTCACTCTCACCCGCGGCGCCGAGGCCGCCGAGCCCGTCCCCGTGATGGGATAGCGGCCGGGTGACTCATCCTTCGCCGAGGCTCATCAGCAGCTCGGCCATCTCTCCGGCGGCGTGAACGTTGCCCTGGGCTCGGGCCGCCTCGATGCCCTCGCGGAGGGCGCGGCGGGCGTCTTCCGCGTGCCCACGGGCGGCCAGGAACTGCCCGGCCATCTGCAGCGCGGGCACATACGGTGGCGAACCGCGACCGAGGTCCTCGAGGATCTCCAGGCAGCCCTCCCACTCGCCGGCCGACTCCATCTCGAGCGCGAGACTGTAGCGGAGGAACGCATCGCCCGGGTCGTCACGCAGCAGGGCTTCGATCTTTTCGCGACGTGGTTGGCTCATGGCTCGGCTCCCGGGTTCCTTGGGGCGAACGAGGCGGTCGGATCGATCACGGTCACCTTGGCGTCCCGATCACCGTGGACGACCACGACCGCCCGGGGGGAACTCGGGACGAGGTCGCCGGGAGCATCGAGCGGCGCCACGAGCGTCGGCCGGATCACCTGCCGGCCGTTGGCAAGCGCCGCGTCGAGCCGCCACAGGCCGGAGCGGCCCGCCGGGCCGGTGGCCGCCGCCCAGAGCGTCTGGTCGCCGCGGCCAAACTCGATCCCCCGAACCACAGGCAGGCCTACAGGCAGGCGGAGCAGTTCCCGGCCCAGAAGATCGTAAAACGCGACTTGTTC
>JBJTPO010000537.1:0-4130 GCA_046075145.1 Planctomycetota bacterium | reverse complement strand
CAGTGTGCGCACGTGCCTTCACACTCGCCCTTGCACTCGCCCCGCTGTTCTTCCTTCTTGTCATTGTCGTCGTCGCGGTCGTCGTCGCGATCCCCCTTCTTCTCCTCGCGTTCGCCATCGTCCGCCAGCAGGGTCACCACGCCCATCCACGCCTGGACGGCAGGTTCGAGGTAGCTCCGCTGCCAGTCGGCGGCGGCCACTGGGGCAGGGGCGATCGTGACGGCCATGAGGACGGCCAAGCAGCCGACGGAAGCCGGAAGGCAGGGCATGACGAACATGAAGTGACTCCTGAGAGGAACTGCGACGAGGAGAGGTGAAGCGAGGCCCGGAACGGGACCACGGCCGGATCACGTGGGGCCAACCGGGGCCGGCCCACGAACTTCAACGGCCAAGGCCGGTCCCGGTTGCGGGGGCGTGCCGGGAGAGAAAATCGCCGGTATCGTAGTCACGTTCTTCCGGGGATCGGGTCCTTCGCCTCGGCCCATTCCGCCGGCGAACCCCCCCTGCGGAGCCTCGCCATGACCTCCGGCACCGTTTCGACCCGCCGTCGGTTTCTCCGGGGGGCCGCCGCGGGTGGCTTCGCGATCGTCCTGCCGGCGGGCGGCCGGTCGCTGGCTGCGGCCGCCGAGCGACCGGTGTTCGCCACAATCGGGATGCGCCACCAGGGGTGGAGGATCACCAGCAAGTCGTTCCCGTTCGTCGATTTCGTCGCCCTGGCCGACGTCGACTCCGGCGTGCTGGCCGAAAACGTCGCCAACGTCGAAAAAGCCACCGGCCGCAGGCCCGACGCGGTGGCCGACTACCGGCGGATCCTCGACCGCAAGGACATCGACGCGGTCATGATCGCTACGCCCGACCGATGGCACACGAAGATCGCGCTGAGGCGATGGCCGCCGGCAAGGACGTCTACTGCGAGAAACCGCTCACGCTCACGATCGACGAGGGCAAGCAGATCGAGCGGGCCGTCAAGCAGACCGGCCGCGTGTTCCAGGTGGGCACCATGCAGCGGACCGAATGTGACGGACGGTTTCTCCAGGCCGTCGCGATGGTGCGGGCCGGGCGGATCGGCACGGTGCGGAAGGTCACCTGTGGGATCAACGGGATGGAGCCGTCGCCCGTGATCCCCGAGGTCCCCGTGCCCCGCGGGCTCGATCGGGATTTCTGGCTCGGGCCGGCCCCGGCGGTCGCCTATCGGGCGCTGCCCGAAATACGCAAAGGCTATGGCGGCGGCGTGCCGCTCTACAGCAACGGCCACTATTCCCTCCGCAACTGGCACGAATACTCCGGGGGCAAACTCACCGACTGGGGTGCCCACCACGTCGACATCGTCTGCTGGGCCCTCGGCTGCACCGACACCGGCCCGAGCCGGGTCGAACCGCTCGACTACACGCTGCCGGTCGAATACGAGGACGGCCATCCGCTCGTGGCCGACCGCTACAACGCCGCCACCGAGTTCACGATCAAGGCCGCGCTCCCCGACGACGTCGAGACGATCATCACGAGCAAGGGGGACAACGGGATCCTGTTCGAGGGAGACAAGGGGCGGTTCTTCGTGAATCGCGCCAAGCTCACCGGCAAGCCGGTCGAGGATTTGAAGGACGACCCGCTGCCCGAGGGCGCGATCGAGGCGGTGTACGGCGGGCCGGTAAGCCAGAACCACACCGACAACTTCGTGGCGGCGATCCGATCGCGGACCCAACCGATTTCCGACGTCTGGTCGCACAACCGAATGCTCGAGATCTGCCACCTCGCCAACATCGCGATGCGGCTCGGCCGGGGCCTCGACTGGAATCCGGTCACGCGGGAGATCGTGGGCGACTCCCAGGCCAACGCCTTTCTGGCCCGCGCGAGCCGCAAGGGCTACGAGACCGACGCCTGAGAGGCCTGGTTGACGGCGGCCCGCCCATCCGAGGTCAGCTCAGGATGCCCGTGACCACGTGCCCATGCACATCGGTCAGCCGGAAGTCACGGCCCTGGTAGCGGTAGGTGAGCCGCTCGTGGTCGAGGCCCAGGCAGTGGAGGATCGTCGCCTGGAGATCGTGCACGTGCACCTCGTCCTTGGTGATATGGAAGCCGAGCTCGTCGGTCTCGCCGTGGGTGATCCCGCCCCGGATGCCGCCGCCGGCCAGCCACATCGTGAAGGCGTTGGGATGATGGTCGCGGCCCAGCGAGCGGCCGAGCACGGCGCTTGCCTCCACCATCGGCGTGCGGCCGAACTCACCACCCCAGACGACGAGCGTCTCGTCGAGCATCCCCCGCCGCTTGAGATCGGCCACCAGCGCCGCCGAGGCCTGGTCGGTAGCCCGGCAGTTGTCTCGCACGTTCCCGGCCACGTCGGAATGGGCGTCCCAGCCCTCGTGGTAGATCGTCACGAACCGCACGCCCCGCTCCACCAGCCGGCGGGCGATCAGGCAGGCGCGGGCGAAGCTCGACTCGCCGGCGGAGCATCCATAGAGGGCGAGCGTCTCGGGCGATTCGTCGGCCAGGTTCATCAGCTCCGGCGCCGAGGTCTGGAGCCGATGGGCCATCTCGTAGGCGGCGATCCGGGTGGCGATCTCGGGGTCGCCGTCGGCGGCGAGCCGGCGGCGGTTGAGCGTCGAGACGAGCCCGAGCGTGTCGGCGGCCAGCCGGCCGTCGGCGCCTGCGGGTGAATCGACGTTCAGGATCGGCGGCCCGGCATTGCGGAACCGCGTGCCGGTGTAGACGCTCGGCAGGAAGCCGCCCGACCAGTTGGCGCTGCCGCCGCTGATCCCGGAGCCCGTGCTCATCACCACGAAGGCGGGCAGGTCGTCACTCTCGCTGCCGAGGCCGTAGGTCACCCACGAGCCGATGCTCGGCCGGCCCGGCTGGGCGAAGCCGCAGTTCATGAAGATCTGGGCGGGCGCGTGGTTGAACTGGTCGGTGCGGCAGCTCTTCACGATCGCGATGTCGTCGACCACGGCCGCCAGTCGGGGGAGCATCTCGGACAGTTCGGCGCCGCTCTGGCCGTGCCGGGCGAACCGATACCGCGGCCCCAGCACGGCGGCATCGGGCCGGATGAAGGCGTACCGCTGGCCGCCGATCACCTCCGGCGGAATCGGCTGGCCCTCGATCCGGGCGAGCTTTGGCTTATGGTCGAAGAGCTCGAGCTGGCTCGGCGCCCCGGCCATGAACAGCTGGATCACCGCCTTCGCCCGGCCGGGGAAGTGAGCCGGTCGCGCGGCCAAGGGGCCGGTCGGCTGCGCGGCTGCTCCTGCTGGACGCCGCAGGGCGTTGGTCAAGAGGCCGGCCAGGGCGATCTTGCCCACCCCGATGCCGCAGTCGGTGAAGAAGTGCCGCCGGGTGATGTCCAGGCGCGGGTTCATGGAGTCACCTCTTCACGATCGCTTCGTCGAGGTTCATGAGCGCGCGGGCCACGAGGGTCCAGGCAGCCGGCTCCCGCAGCGAGCCGGCCGGCTCGCCGCCGGTGAGCGCGGCGGCATCGAGTTCACCGGCCGCGAGCCGTCGCCGCTGCTCGGCTAGGTAGTCGAGCAGCAGCTTCAGCTCCTCGGCATCCAGGCTCCGGGCGAAGAGCCGGCGGGCGAGCAGGTCGAGGCGGGCGGCGTCGTCTCCGGCGCCGGTGGCGGCAAGGCGGCCGAGGGCCTGGGCGACCTCGACGAACATCGGGTCGTTCAAGAGCGTGAGCGCCTGCAGCGGCGAGTTCGAGACCTCGCGGCGGGCGATGCAGGCCTCGCCCGTCGGGCCGTCGAAGGTGGTCGTGAAGGCGAAGGGGGCGGTCCGCTTCTGGAAGGTGTAGATGCCGCGGCGATGGCGATCCTCGCCCTGGCTGGCTTCCCAGGTGGGCGAGCCGTAGGCCACTTCGGTCACGCCGGCTGGCTGCGGGGGGCGGACGCCGGGGCCATACATCTTGTCGGACAAAAGACCTGCCGACGCGAGCATGCTGTCGCGGATCACCTCGGCGTCGAGCCGCACCCGCGGCCCGCGGGCCAGGAGCCGGTTGTGCGGATCGCGGGCGGTGAACTCCGGGGTCACGGTCGAGGCCTGCCGGTAGGTGACGCTCGTGACGATCAGCCGATGAAGCCGCTTCTGCGACCAGCCGAGACCGCCGGCCGCGGCCGGCTCCCGGAACGAAACGGCCAGCCAGTCGAGCA
>JBJTPO010000536.1:0-8173 GCA_046075145.1 Planctomycetota bacterium | reverse complement strand
TACACGCTGACGCAGCCGACCGGGCTGACGGCCGACATCACGGCGCGGAGCCTGACGATTGCGGCCACGAATACGTACAAGGCCAAGGGTGAGGTGCTGACGGCGGGCACCGGCTCGCTGGCGTTCACCGCGACGGGGCTGCAGAACGGGGAAACGATCGGCTCGGTGACGATCGCCTACGGACCCGCGGCCGGTGCCACCGGCTCCGGCGCGACCGTCGGCACGTACGCGGGTCAGGTCACGATCTCGGCGGCGACCGGGGGCACGTTCAATCCCGGGAACTACGCGATCACCTACCAGGGCGCGGCGATCACGGTGCTCAACGATCTCGTGGTGGAGCGGCTCGGCGACGGGGCGACCGTGATCAACGGCAACGCCTTCGGGATCGCGGTTCTGGAGGTGAGCGCGGGCGGCACTGCCATCGAGACGATCGTGTCCCCGTTCGAGGGTGCGAATCTGCTGACCGAGTCGGGTAACTCGACGAGCAACGGCCATCTGAACACCTATGCCGGGCTGATCGCCGTGCCGGGGCTCAACACCGCCATCGGCTCGACCAACGGCGCCAGTGCGGTGTCGGGGCTGAACGTCAAGGCCACGAACATCCTCAGTGGTGCGAGCACCACGGTCGCCGGTCGGGTGACCTTCCCGACTGACGGCACGGTTTTCGGCACCAACAACTTCCGCAGCGTGATCGCGACCGGAGCCAACACGTTCTATGCCACGGGCAACGGCAGTGGCACGACGGGCGGCGTCTGGTACTACGACGGCTCCGCGTTCACGCGGGTCAGCGGGAGCGTGAACAACACCCGCAACGTGGAGATCTTCAACGGCGACCTGTTCTTCTCGACGGGCTCGGGAAGCCATGGCATTTATCAGGTGGGATCGGGCGGCCTGCCCACCGCCGCCGACACCGTCGCGACGCGGATCATCGCCGTCACGGATCCCTACGGCTTCTCCATCAGCCCGGACGGCAACACGGCCTTCGTGTCGAGCACCACCAATGGGCTCGTCAAGTTCACGAAGTCGGCCGGTGTCTGGACGCAGGCCTACGTCGTGAATCCGGTCTTCACGCGGGGCCTGTACGTGGACTACACCGGCCCCGATGCGGTGCTCTTCGCGACGACCTCGGCCATCGATCCTGATCCGGCCAATCCGACGAACTCCGACTTCAATCTCGGCAACAACAAGCTGATTCGAGTGGTGGATGCCGGAGCGGGTTCGACGGCGACGGACGTCCTCATCGCCGGCACGAGCTACGTGTTCCGCGGCGTCGACTACGCTCCGTCGACCGTGGTGGCCACCCCGGCGATCGGCACGACCGGCAGTTTCACGGCGGTGGTGACCGTGGCGGGCACGGCCTCGACCGCCACCACAATCACGGTGACCGGTTCCGCCCTCACCGGCGCGATCACGGCCACCGCCCCGGCGGGCTTCGAGGTGTCGAGCGACGGCACGACGTACGGTGCGACCGCCACCTTCTCCCCGGCCTCGGGAACGGTCAGCGGCACGCTCTCGATCCGGCTGGCCGCAGCGACGGCCGTGGGCAGCTACTCGGGCTCCGTCAGCCTCTCGTCGCCCGGTGCGACCGCGGTCTCGGTGTTCATGCCCGCCAGCACAGTGACGAGCACGGCGGTGAAGGTGACGGGCGTGTTCGTGCGGGGCTCGACCTGGAACACCGGTTATCTGGGTCTCGGCGAGTTCACGACGGTGGGCGCGGACCAGCTGGGCTGGGGTCTGCGGGACGGAGCGAATCAGTTGGCGACGAATGGCGCGAGTGCCGCTCAGGTGACCTGGACCAACGTGAACCGGCTCTCGTTGCGGTTCAACCAGGCGATCGCCACGCCGGCCGCGGACGCCATGAAGCTCATCAGGGGCAACTCCGCCGGCGACGTGACGCTGAGTCCCACGGGCGTGACGATGCTGGCCGGCAACACGGTGGCCCAGTTCGCGTTCGCTTCCGCCCTCGAGACGGGTAGGTACCTGGTGTCGATCGCGGCCGGCGGAATCGCCGACTCGGCCGGCACGACGGTGCTCGATGGTGAGTGGACGAACTCGTCGAGCACGTTCGCGGCCGGCTCCGGCGATGGGACGGAAGGGGGCTCCTTCGACTACCAGTTCAACGTGGTCGCCGGCGACGTGAACGCCAGCGGCAGCATCACGAACACGGATCGTTCGGTGGTGGTGACGCAGCTGTTCCAGACGGTGGGCTCGTCGAACTTCCGGGCGAACCTGGACGGCTCGGCGACGATCACGAATACGGACGTGGGCCTGGTTTCGACGAAGCTGTTCCAGGTGCTCGGCAGCCTGCCGAACACGCCGGTCGCCTCGTCGCCGGCCGTGTCGTCGCCCACGGTGGCCGCGGTGACGTCGACGTCGGCGGATCTCGGCGGTCGGCTGGTGTCGACCGGCGGGAGTTCCGTGATCGAGCAAGGAGTCGTGATCTTGGCTGGTTCGACGGGCACCCCGTCCGTGGGCGACCAGGCGGTGATCCAACTGCTGGCGAGCGGGACGTCGCTGGGGATCTTCGCGGTGTCGGCGACGAACCTGACAGCGTCGACGACCTACCGGTTCCGGGCGTTCGCCCGCAACGCGCTGGGGATCAGCTACAGCGAGATCCGCACGTTCACCACGGCGGCCAATGCCTGAACGGCCCCCGTGGATTTGGCACGCGGTTTGCCATGCATTTCTCACGCAGGGTTGCGCCTGCGCTGCCGGCTCATCATTTCCGCATCTGCGAGGCTCACGGCCTCGCCGCGGATCGGCGTACGGCCTCACCAAATTGGTGACCCGCCCATCGATTCAGTGATGAGAAAAAGTGAGTCGGCCTACGACCCAGGGTCCGAGGCACCGTTCTGCAGGGCCAAGCGGCCGCCGGGCACTGTTCAAAAAGCCTTTTTTTCAAGGCGATTCGATCGATAGGCTGGCCCTCACACAAAACTCATCATTGGTGGTCCGCGGTTCGCACCTGCATGTCGGTCGAGACGGGCGAGCGGCCGGATGGACCGGCCCGGTCCGAATCAAATGGTTCGACATGGAGACCGAGTCGGCCGGGGCGAAATCCCCCCGTCGGGGCCGCTGAGTTCGCGGCAGCACCCGTCCGGACACCCCATGCCGGCGGCCGCTCGTGCGGCGTCGTCGGGAGGGTTCCCGTTCCCGGCGGTCGGCACGGCATCGCAGAGGAGCAGCACATGCAACGGTATCGATCCCAGCACCATTCCTGGTTCGGGTCCCTCACGATCGCGGCGATCATCGCCGGGCTTGGCTGCGGCGCGGCCCTGGCATCCCCGATCAACATGGATACCGGCAAGGCGGTCACGCTCCAGCCGGGCTCGTCCGGCACTCTCACGCTCTCGCTCACAAACCAGAACGCCGGGTCGGCGATCACCGATTTCAACGGCTGGAGCACAGGCCGGCAGTTGCTGCCGCAGGCGGGTGCGGTCGGCACGGCCACGATCACCGCGGCGGCCCTTCCGGCCACGAATCCGGCCCTGACGGATCCTGAAATCCCGCTCACGTTCACTCCGAATCAGAATCTCCTCGTCGCCGCCAACGGCACCACGCTCTACTCCTCACTCATCAGTTCGAATCAGTCCCCGGCGGTGACCGCCTTCGCGTTGGGGCAGCGGTACAACGTGGCGGATCTGACGGTCGCCTTGAGTGCGAACGCGTCGGGCACCTGGAATCTGTTCGCGGTGAACAACGCGAACGGAATCGCTTCGTGGGCCAATCAGTTCGGGACCGCGACCGACTTTGGGAACGTCGCCCGGGTCAACGGAGACGCCGGTACGACGCTGATCGGCACCGTGTCAGCCGTGCCCGAACCGCAGAGCGTCGTCCTCGTCGGCTCGGCGATGGCGGCGGCCGGATGGTTTGCGTGGCGGTCGCGACGTCGTGGCCTTGTGGCCGCCGTGGCATCGAGGGTATGAGCGGACGGCCGGCCTCGAGGCCTTTGCGGCGGCTCGCAGCGCTGGTGGGCGCACTGGCCGCCACGATCACGGCAGCGCCCCCGACCGGGCTCTTTTTCGTCACGACCGGACTAGTTTCTGCCGCCGATCCCGTCGAGGCTTCCAAGCTCGAAAAGTGCCGGGCCAGGCTCGTTCACTCGAGCCAGGTTCCGGATGTCGCCCTGGCCGCGGGCGTGCGGCTGGGCGGCCTCAGCGACCTCTCGGCCGCCCAGGGTGCGGGGCGGGCGTTTTGCTGGGCGATCACTGATCGCGGGCCCAACGGCACGATCGAGCGGGATGGCGAAAAGCTTCGTACCCTGCTCGAGCCGACCTTCACGCCCTCGCTCGTGCTGTTGCGGATCGACCCGGCCCCCGATGCCCCCGCGACGATCGCGGTGGAACGAATCCTGCCGCTCACCGCGGGCACGGGCAAGCCGCTGACCGGATTGCCCACCGGCGGGCCGGGGCATCTGGCGGTGATGTCGGCCGACGGCTCGGCCGAACTGGCCCCCGATCCCGACGGCGTCGATACCGAGGCGGTTGCTGAGTTGCCGGATGGCACCCTCTGGATCGCGGAGGAATACGGCCCGTCGCTTCTCAAGGTCGGGGCCGATGGCCGCGTCATCGAACGGCACGTGCCGGTGGGCAGCGGCCGTTCGGCCGCCGCCGTGCCGGATCGGGAGACCATCCCCGCCGTCTACTCGAAGCGGCAGGACAACCGCGGCTTCGAGGCCATGGCGGCCGCCCCCGACGGTTCCAGGCTGTGGGTGCTCCTGCAGAGCCCGCTCGACAACCCCGGGAAGAAGGCCGCCAAGAAGACGGGAAACGTCAGGCTCCTGGGCTTCGATCCGGCCGCGGGGCGGCCCGTGGCCGAGCACCTCTATCGCCTGGGCGATCCGACCGACCGGAACTATCTCACGAAGGGTGCTCCGCCCGACGACGGCAAACTCTGCGCGATGGCGATGCTCGCCGACGGCGGGCTGCTCGTGCTCGAGCAGGATGACGAGGGACTGGCCCGGCTCTATGCCGTCTCCCTGACCGGCGTCACCGACACGCTCGCCCGGCGGCAGTCCAGCGGCGACTCCCCGACGCTGGAGGAAATCCGCGACCTGACCGAGGCGGGGATCGTGCCGGCCGGCAAGCGGCTCGTCGCCGATCTGGGGCCGCTCCGCGAGGCGATGACGGCGCAGGCCGATGGCGGCCGGCCGCTCCATGGCCCCTTGAAACTCGAGGGCCTGGCGGTCGTGGACGACCGGCACGTGCTCGTGGCCAACGACGACGACTTCGGCGTGCACGGCAAGAAAGGCGGCCGGCGCCGCAGTCTGTTCTGGCTCGTCGAACTCGACCATGCGCTCGGGGCGATCCCCTCGCGTTGACGGTCGGGGGTGATGCCCGGCATCGTCGGCCGGGTATGCTCGTCGGTGTCGTGATGCGGATTCGGATTGCAGTTCCTGTCCTTGTTCCAACGCTCGCACCCTGGCGGAGATGCCGATGGCCCTGAAGACGAAACCCACCCGCCGCCATTTTCTCACGACCTCCACCGCGGCGGCGGGCCTCGCCGGCCTCGACCTCGCCGGGTTTCCCGCCCGCGGACTCGCGGCCGAATCCGACCGCCAGAAGAACCGGGCCCGTACGATCTCGATCTTCCACTCGACCGACCTTCACGGTCGGATCCTGCCCACAGAGACCTACGACGGGCTGGCGGACGTGGGAGGCTTCGCCCGTGTGGCCACCTGTCTGCGCCGCTGGCGGCAGGAATGCCCGCACTCGCTCACGGTGGACGTGGGCGACGTGGTGCAGGGCACGGCCGTGAGCATCCACTCGGGTGGCCGCGTGATGATCGATCTCTTCAACCGGCTTGGCTACGACGCCTGGACGCTCGGCAACCACGACTTCGACTGGGGGCCCGAGAAGACGGAGTCGCTGCTCGCCGACTCGGCCTGCCCCGTGCTCACGGCCAATCTCGAACGGGGCGGCAAGCGATCCGGCGGCTTCGCCGGCGCCTGGGAGAAGGTGAAGCCCTGGACGGTTCGCGAGGTGGGGGGGTTCCGGATCGGCCTTGTGGGCCTGGTCACGCCCGGCCTTCCGTTCTGGCTCTCGCCCGAGACGCTGGGCGGGGTGCTGCCACTCGACCCGGTCGAGACCCTCGCCACGGTGGTCCGCGAGGTCCGCGGTGAGAAGGTCGATGCGGTGGTGGTGGTCGGCCACATGGGGTGGCGGTTCAACGACGACTACGCCAACCCCGTCCGCACGATGCTCAAGGACGTCAAGGGCGTCGACATCTATCTGGCGGGCCACTCCCACCAGAACCAGCCCGCCTGGATGATGCACGACGTGCTCTGCTCGCAGGCCAGCTACTACGGCATCCACTGCGGTCGGATCGACCTCACCTTCGATCTGGACTCGCGCAAGCTCGTCGATCGCCGCGCGTTCACGATCCTGATGGACGACCGGTTCGCCCTCGACCCGGCGGTGATGCAGGTGGCCGATCCGGATCTGGCGGCCTCCGAGGCGGAACTCGCCCGGGAGGTGGCCACCGTCGCCAGGCCGATTCTGGGCAAGGGGCGAAACAGCAGCCTGGTGAAACTGCTCTGCGAGTGTTTCGCCGCGGAGTTGGCCAAGCGGGGCACGAAGGTCGACGGCGTGTTCCACGGCTCGTTCAACACGGGCGTCATCGAGCCGGGGAAACTCACCGTGGGCGACTGCTGGAAGATCATCCCCTACGAAAACATGCTCGCGGTGGCCGAGGTCACGGCGGCGGACCTGGCGACGATCATCGCCGAGGACGCGAAGGTCCGCGACAGCGACCGCACGCTCTGGCCGTTCGAGGTCACGGTGGAGCCGGGGGGCAAGGTCACCAGGATCGCCCTCGATGGCCAGGAACTCGCGCCGGACCGCCGCGTCACAATCGCCTTCAACAGCTACGACGCCCAGTCGGGCGGCCGCCGCCTGATGAAGATGCGGGAGATCCTGGAGGCCCCGGCCGCGAAGCGGCGAACCACGCCGGTGGACACCCGTGGCGCCCTGATCTCGGGGCTCCTGGACCGCGGCACGGTGGGCTGAGGCCCAGCCGGGCCGGCGCTGGCCGGTCGGCCGGGGCCCCGACCCACAAAAGAAAAGGACCCGTGGTTGGGGAACCACGGGTCCGGTGCGGCTCTAGATGTGTGGGTCTTTGGGGGGGGGAACAGCCGCAGAAAAGATTCAGGTGTTTTGTGGTGGTCGGACGGTCCCGAGACCGATCTCTCCGACCCCTGGATCATACCCCACGACGGTGCGCCGTGTCGACGGTCGCGAACATGTTTTTTTGATGAGCAAGGCAGGATGGCTGTCACAACCGGTGCAGACAGCCGGGCTTCCCGCCGTAGCGGCCTCGGGTTTCGGAAATTCCGCCGTTCAGCAACGCTTCTCGGCCCCGGGGCCCTCCGCTACGCTACCGCTCACACTTCCCTCATTCGCCGCCGTTTTCCCCGTTGGACCCCTGACGACCAGCCATGGCAGCCTCCCACTCCGACCCGTTCTCGGCCCGCAGCACCTTCGAGACGGGGAACGGCCCGGCCACCCTCCATCGGATCCGGGCCCTCGACGACGCCGGCGTCACCGACACCTCCCGGCTCCCGTACTCGCTCCGCATGGTGCTCGAGGCGCTGCTGCGGACCTGCGACGGCTACGAGGTGACCGAGGACGACGTCCGGGCCTTGGCGACGTGGAATGCCGCCAAGCCCGCCGAGCGGGAGATCCCGTTCAAGCCGGCGCGGGTCGTGCTCCAGGATTTTACGGGCGTGCCCTGCGTGGTCGATCTGGCCGCGATGCGGGCGGCCATGCAGCGACTCGGCGGCGACCCGGCGAAGATCAATCCGCTGGTTCCGGTCGATCTTGTGATCGACCACTCCGTGCAGGTCGACTTCTTCGGCACGGCCGACGCCCTCGCCAAGAACGTCGACATCGAGTTCGCCCGCAACGCCGAGCGATACGCCTTTCTGCGCTGGGGCCAGCAGGCCTTCCGCAACTTCCGCGTGGTGCCGCCGGCGATCGGGATCGTGCACCAGGTCAACCTCGAGTATCTGGCCGGCTGCGTCTTCCTCCGCGACCCCGACCACCGCGAGCCGGGCGGCAAGCGGACGCTGCCGGTCGCCGTGCCCGACACGCTCGTCGGCACCGACAGCCACACCACCATGATCAACGGCCTGGGCGTGGTCGGCTGGGGCGTGGGGGGCATCGAGGCCGAGGCC
>JBJTPO010000535.1:0-3970 GCA_046075145.1 Planctomycetota bacterium | reverse complement strand
GCCAGGAGAAGCTCTGGGTGGTGATCACGGGCGGGATCCTCGGGGTCGTCCTGATGCGGTTCGCCGCGGCCGTGTTCGTGAAGTTGCTCGATCGGTTTCCACGGTTCGAGGAATCGGCCTCCCTGCTGGTGATCGTGATCGGGCTCAAGCTCGTCGCCGACTGGGGTCTCAACAGTGACTGGTCCCTGCAGCTTCCGGACTTCGAAGCCGGTCGGCGGGAGACGGTCGAGCGGTACGAAGGCTGGCTCGACGCCGACTGGCCGCTCACGGCCGGCTCGACGAAGTCGCATCACGGCGGCGAGCCGGGCCACGCCGATGACGCCCACACGCGGGACATCGGGGGCGTGCCCCACGTGCCGCACCTGCTTGACTTCCACGACCTCCGGCGGCCGGAGTGCCTGGCCTTCGGGGCGGCGATGGCCGCCTGCTTCGGGATCGGATTTCTGCCCAAGCGGCAGCACGCGGAGGGATCCTGAAACGCGGCTCAGGATCGCCGTTGGCGAACCCCGGCGGCTCACTCCTCGTCGAGGTGGAGCTTGTGCATGATGCGATGCACGAATGGGGCGATCACCAGCGATGCCGCGCCGATGAAGAGCAGCCCCGAGAACAGCGCGTAGAACGACGCGAACAACTTGCCCGCGTGATTCTCGACCCGATCGACCGGACCCATGCCACCGAGGATCATCGACGCGTTCACGAGCGCGTCGATCCAGGGCAGGTCCGCGAGAAAGTGGTAGCCGAGCACGCCCATGCCGAGCGCCGCCCCCACCAGCGCCGAGGCGGCGAACAGGTAGACAACGACGCGGGCCAGGAAAGCCTGCCGTGGCAGCAGCGGTGCGGTGCGGTGCTCGAACATGACCGGGGATGCTAGCAGACAGGCTCCTCACTCGCCGGCCTGCTCCGCGGGAATCCGCGGGGGATTCAGGTCGATCCACACCTCGTCGCCGACCGAGATCCGCTGAAATGGCTCCGGGTCGAACTCCACCTCCAGGCTGCCTCCCGTCCGGCTCCACGTCGCTCGGGTGACGTGTCCCACACGGGTGCGGCCGGTCGCCGTGGTGCGATAGACGGCATCCCCGAGGGCCACCTGCGGCCGCACCGTCAGCCCGCCGTTCTTGCCAAGGTGCGCTGGGGTGTCGCCCAGATACTCCGCATCGTGGCTCTCGGTCACCTCGAAGCGAAACGCCGTTCCCGGCGGGGCCAGCGGCAGCGTCGACTCGGCGTCGGCTTCGCCGGCCATGCCCGACCGTGGTGCGGGGGCAGCCAGGACGAGCCCGAGCAACGCCGCCTCCAGCAGGGTCGGCATCGATCGGTTCGCGGGACGGCGGAGGCAGTCGAGTGACGGTGGCATGAGAGACTCCTTACGGGCGCGTGGCGTGCAACACCACGCGGAGGTTACTCGCGGCATGGCCGGGGCCTCAACCGTCCTCCGGGCTTTCACCACCAGAGGTCGGCTGTGATCGCGGCCAGGAGCACCAGGCCGATCGCGGCGTTGGCCGTGAAGAAGGCTTGATTGACCTTCGAGAGATCGTCGGGCCGCACCAGCGCATGCTCCCAGGCGAGCAGGGCTGCGATGGCGGTGAGCGCGGCCCAGTAGATCCAGCCAAGATCGGGGACGACCGCCGGCAGGAGAGCGAGCACGAGCAGCGTGGCGAGGTGGAGCCACTTCGCCCGACGCAGCGCCCGCGGAACGCCCAGCCGGGCGGGAACGCTGTGCAGACCGTGGGCCGCGTCGAAGTCGGCGTCCTGGCAAGCGTAGATGATGTCGAAGCCGGCCACCCACGTCGTGACCGCCAGGCCGAGGATCAAGGCCGGCAGGACGTCGACGGGATCGCGAAGCAGCGTCTCGCCCCGCAGGGCAATCCAGGCGGCCACCGGCGCCAGCCCGAGCGCGACGCCCAGCCAGAGATGGGCCAGCGACGTGAACCGCTTGGCGAACGAATAGCCGAGCAGCCAGGCCAGCACCGGCAGCGCGAGCGCGAGCGGCAGCCAGTTGGGCAGGAACAGGAGCGTGGCCGCGATGAACACCGCCGCGGAGCCGATCACGAGCCCCATCACCTCGCCGGTGCCTACGGCACCCCGTGGCAGATGCCGCGTCGCCGTCCGCGGGTTCTCGGCGTCGATCGCCCGGTCGACGAGGCGGTTGAAGGCCATCGCCGCCGTGCGGGCGGCCACCATGCAGGCCATGATCCCGAGCACCGGCCGCGCGAGCGACCATGGCTCGGCCGGCGACCAGCGGCCGTCGCCACCCAAGCGGATCGCGATCAGGGCGGCCATCACCGCGAAGGGCAGGGCGAAGATCGTGTGGCTGAAGCGGACGAGCTCGAGGTAGGTTCGCAGCCGTGAGCCTGGACCAGGGGACAGTCCCCGTTTCTGCGAGGCATGGTGGCCCGCGGCCTGGAAAAGGGGACAGTCCCCTGGGCCGCCGCTCATGCGTCCGATCCCCAGCGGCGCACGAGCGAGTTGCCCACGCCGAGCTGGTCGCAGATCCGGGCCACGACGAAGTCAACGAGGTCGCTCACCGTCTCGGCCCGGGCATAGAAGCCGGGTGACGCCGGCAGGACCACCGCCCCGGCCTCGTGGATCGCCTGCATGTTTTTCAGCTGCGGCAGTGAGAGCGGCGTCTCCCGGGGCACGACCACGAGCCTGCGACGCTCCTTGAGATGGACCTCCGCCGCCCGGTGGATCAGGTTCTCACCCATCGCGTGAGCCACCGCGGCCAGCGTGCTGCCGCTGCAAGGGCAGATCACCATCCCGGAGGTCAGAAACGACCCGCTGGCGATCGGGGCCATGAGATCCTTGTAGTGGTGATAGTGGAGCCGACCGGCGGCGGGAGCGGGGCGGCCGAGCAGGGCGGCCAATTCGAACCGCTCAAGATCGACCCGGCGGCCGAGTTCCTCTTGGATCACCGCCTGCCCCGACGGACTGACGGCGAGGTGCACCTCGCGGCCCGCGGCCAACACCACTTCGAGCAGGCGGACGCCATACGGTGCGCCAGAGGCGCCCGTGATCGCGACGACGAGCGGCAGTGGGTCAGCCATGGGCTGCTCCCGCCGCCGCGCCGCTCCGCGTGGCGATCGTGAGCGTCGCGATGCCCAACGACAGGGGCAGCATGTCGACGGAGTCAAAACCGGCCGCCCGCACGAGCGAGGCCAGCCGCTCCCCCGAGGGAAACTCCTCGACGCTCTGGTTCAGGTAGGTGTAGGCATCCGAACCGTTGCGCGCCACGGCATTGCCGAGCCGCGGCAGGACGTTGCGGAAGTACCAGAGGTAGCCCGCGCGGATCACCGCCGACCTGGGAAGCGAAAACTCCAGGATCGCAAGCTTCCCGCCCGGCTTCGTGACCCGGGCCATCTCGGCCAGACCCTGGGCCGTATCGGCGATGTTTCGCAGGCCAAAGGCCACGGTCACCAGGTCGAACGCGGCGGCGGCGAAGGGCAGTCGCATCGCGTCGGCTTCGATCCACTCGATCTCCTGCCCCGCCTTGATCGCCTTCTCCTCCCCCCGATCGAGCATCGGGCGGCAGAAGTCGCTGGCCACGATCCGGACGTCGGGTCCCGCCTTGGCGGCGTAGGCGAGGGCCAGGTCGCCGGTGCCGCAGCAGACGTCGAGGATCGCGCCGGACTTGGGCGGCGGCGCCCGGCGGACGGTGGTCCGCCGCCAGAGCACGTCGATCCCGCCGGAAAGCAACCGGTTGACCAGGTCGTAGCGAGGGGCGATCTCGGCAAACATGCCCCGCACCCGCTCGCCGCTCTTGTCGACTCCTGCGGCGTCGACCGGTCCGCCATGGTCGGCCGGGGGCGGATCTCCTATCGTGGCGACTCGGTCGGCGATCACGGGCACGGTTCTCGTGGTGGATGCCGGTCGCGGAAGCCCGGCTCGGATTCGCGACGTGCACTGGCACTGCCACGACCTCTTCAATCGTATGCCACCGAGGGCCACCGCGGGAGGGATCGCCGTCGTGATCGAC
>JBJTPO010000534.1:0-1095 GCA_046075145.1 Planctomycetota bacterium | reverse complement strand
GTTTGTGCTGAATCCGCCGGGCGATCGGAGGACGGTGCCGGCGGGCCGCAGCCTTCCGTCACCTTCGTCGGGCTGGTAGCATCGAAAGCGTTCGCTCTCAGCCCGAGTGGCGGAATTGGCAGACGCGCAAGATTCAGGTTCTTGTCCAGGTAACTGGGTGGAGGTTCAAGTCCTCTCTCGGGCACTCTGCGGGGCTCGTGGGCCCCGCCGCAGGTGGCTTCTGGCCAGCCAGCGTGGCGCTCCCAGGACGATTGCCCGTGCCGCCCGCCGCGGTAGGATTGCGGTGGGGCCGTAGCTCAGTTGGTTAGAGCATCGGACTTTTAATCCGTTGGTCCTGGGTTCGAGTCCCAGCGGCCCCATTGCTCATCGTTTCCGCCGCCCGTTGCTGGGAATCCTCGGCAGCCTGAAGGTGGTCGCGGGGATCGCCGTGCGAATCGACCGCGTCTGATGCGTGCTCCGGATGGACGCGGGCGCTCAGTAGCCGACGGCGTCCTCCGCCGACGCCTCCGGCTCCTCGTCGACGATCACCTGGGCCACCTCGGTCACCTTCTCCGACTCGACCGCGGTCGTCTTTTCGGCCTCCACCCGGGCCTTGGCGTTGACCTTGTTCACCTCGACGCGGCGGCCAGCCCGGGTGAACTCGGTCACTGGCTCGAGCGCCCGCACGGCCCGGACGATCGCCGGCTCGAGCAGCATCACGTCCACGACGAACCGCTGCAGCTGACCCACCGTGCCCGAGGCGTCGGCGAGCGAACCAGCGAGATCGCCGAGCCGCACCAGGGCCGCGTCTGCCGCCTGCAGGTCGCCCACCGACCGCACCAGTCCCTGCTGGAGGGTGACGAGCCCGTCGAGCCCGTCGGCGGCCCGGTCGGCGTCGCCACCGCGGGCGGCGAGTGTCGTCGCGAGATCGGCAAGTCGGGCGGTCGTCGACACCGCCGAGTCGAGGCTCGCCAGGCCGGTGCCCAGTTCCCGCTGCAGCGCCTCGACGGTCTTGATCGCCGCGGCCGTGCCGCGGGCGACGTCGCGGGTGGTGGAGGCCCCGGAAGGCAAGTCCCCCCCAGACGACAAAGCAGACCCCAACTCCCCCAGCCCTCC
>JBJTPO010000533.1:0-7250 GCA_046075145.1 Planctomycetota bacterium | reverse complement strand
TCGACCCGTCCACCTTTCGTGAAAAGCTGCTCGCCGACGAGCGGCTGATCCTGGGCCGATTCGTCGGCCGGATCACCGGCCGTGACGGCGACCAGGGGAGTGGCGACCCGCGGTTCGACCCTTCCTATGACGCGGCGCTCGGCCCCCTGGCCGCGGCGATGAACTCCTATGTCCGCGAGGAGCTGAAGTTCGAGAGCGATCTCCCCTACCATGTGCTCACGGGCGTGGGCCCCTGGCCGCAGGATCAAAACCGCTATGCGAGCACCGCCCGCCAGCTCGGTGAGGCGATGAGCCGCAATCACCACCTGCGGGTGCTCGTGCAGACGGGCGCCTGCGACCTGGCCGTGCCGTATCGCTCGCTGGTGCACTCGATCGACCACCTCGGGATCGACCCCGACCTGCGGAAGAACGTCACCTACGCGACCTACGACTCCGGGCACATGATGTATCTCAAGCTCGAAGATCTGGCAAAAATGGAACGCGACCTGCGGGCCTTTCTCGAGCCCGCCGCCGTGGTCACACCGACCCGCGATTGACCAGGCACGCGCTCGGACCGATCGCTCCGCCCGCCGCCGGAACCTCGTGGCTCCGTGGGCCGCTGCGGTTGAGATGGTGGTGCAGGTGCCGGGTCGGCGACGACACGTTGATCGGTTTCGGCGAGCGAAAACCGGGTGCAGACCACCGACTGCTTGTCGGCCCCGGGCCGATACTTGATGTAGGTCGTGGCCAGGATCGCGCCGTCGGGGAGCAGTTCGATCCCGGGGTAGCCGCAGTCACCGCCGGCGTGGCTGTGGAGGAGTTTGACGCGGTAGTCGCCGGGCCTGCCCGCCTTGAGGTCATCGTAGGAGCCGACCCAGGCGACGAAGTGGCCGTCGGTCGGGCTGTTCCCGGCCTTGTCGCGAAAGGCGATCACGAGTCGGCCGTCCTGGGCATAGACCCCCATGTGACGATCGCCCGAAAGGCCCCAAGGGGTCTTCACGGGCTCGCCCCAGGTCTTGCCCTCGTCGCGGCTGAACATCATGAGGCTCCGATCGCGGTGGCTGTTTTCCCGCAACAGGCAGCAGAGTTCCTCGCCGTCGGGGGAGCGGAAGCAAAAGGGCTCGCAGGGATTGCGGCCCTCGACCTTCGCCACCACCACCGGCTCGCTCCAGGTGAGCCCGCCATCGGCCGTGCGGGTGGCGAGCACCTCCAGCGGCGGCGCATCGCGGCCGCCGGGGCCGCGGTGATAGAGCGCCAGATGGCTTCCGTCCTTCAATCGCACCACGCTCGAGAAGGTCATCACGCAGGGAAAGCCCAAGGGCGGCATCTCCTTCCAGGTCGCCCCGCCGTCGGCGCTCATGATCGAGGGCATCCAGCCCCCCTGGGCGTCCCGGCCCTTGCGGGCAGAAAACACCCACAGCCGCCCAACGCCGTCGGGGCCCGTGAGGCGATAGAGGCTCGGGCAGTTCCAGTGCTCGCGAAAGGCCTCGGGCAGCGAGTCGTCGAGCCGCTTCCAGGTCTGGCCGCCGTCGCCGCTGGTGGCCATCGGCCCGGCGTGGCCCCCGTGGCCGACGCTCCAGACGGCGAGGATCTCGCCTGAGGGAAGCGTCAGCGTGGTGGGGTGGCCCTGGTAGAGGTCGGGATTGCCCGCAGCGATCACCGTCTGCCGGGCGGTGTCGCCCGAGAGATCGACCGTGGGCAGGTCGGGCTTCTCCGCCGTCTCGGCCCGGGAGGCCGGCCCGACTCCCGCGGCGAGGAAGAAGGCTGACAGCAGGCCAACACCGATCCGGCGGGACATGGCGATTCAGACCTTCGAAGGCATCGGGGAAACAGCGGCGGTGCCGCCGGCTGCCGGCGTTGAGCGGGCCGCGTCGGAAGTCTATCCCGAATGTGATCTTCCAGGAGAGCAGGCAAGAGATCGGGTCACCGCCACGGCGCGGGTCCCGCCGCGGTCGTCGCGACAGGTGATCATGAGGGGCCGGGTCACGGCTCGAACCGCCCACAGGCATGTGATATCCCTGCCGCGGACTGCCAGATCCCGGACGTCTGGAGCCCCCATGAACACCCGCCTCCGCGGCCTCATCGCCGCCACCTACGGGCTGACGTACACGGCCAACACGCTCCACGAATACCAGGCGTGCGTGGCCCTGGAAGGCGGGCGGTTCGACGTGCTCTCCGGCTTCGACGAACTGCTCCTGCCGGCGCTTGCCGTCGGCGCCGCCGGGGCGGTCGGCTCGACCTTCACCATCGCAGCGCCGCTCTACCGCCGCGTCATCGACGCCTTTGCCCGGGGCGATATCGAGGCGGCCCGCGAGGCGCAACTCAAGGCCGTGCAGATGATCTCGGCGATCGCCCGGCATCCCTTCCATCCGGCAATGAAGGTGATCCTCGGCTGGCTCGGCACGCCCTGTGGCCCGTGCCGGCCGCCCCTGCCGGATCTGTCGCCGGGCGACCAGGCGAGCCTGCGGACGGCGCTCGAGGCGATCGGGTTTTTTCAGTGGGCGCGTCCTGCAGCCGGCGGCTGACGCGGCCGGTGCTGAAAGGGGATGGGCCGCAGTGAATCGATCACGACAGGCCGGCGGGATGCTGGCTACGCTCGCTCCGGCACTGTACGCCGCGACCCTCACCGCGGCGGGTGAAGTCGGCCCGCTTGAGTGGCGTCCGCTCCCTCCCCTGCCGGACCCGATCGGGGTGGCCGGGCCCTTCGTCGGCACCCACCGGGGCGTGATCGTCGTGGCCGGTGGGGCCAACTTCGCAGCCGCTGACGCGGCTGACCTCTGGGATGTCGCCAAGCAGTTTCAGGCGGCGGCCTTCGTCCTCGCGCCCGAGCCGGGCGAGGCCGGTGGATATGCCTGGCGGAGCGGGTTCAGCCTCGACGCGCCCGTGGCCTACGGGGCGAGCGCCTCGACGGCCGCGGGCATCGTTTGCGCCGGCGGCGACGACGGCACGCAGGTTTTTGCTGCAGTCTTCCTGCTCACCTGGAATCCCAAGACGAGCACGCTCGCGCAGCGCGTCCTGCCGCCGCTGCCAACGCCCAGCACCGCGGGTGGCGCGGCCGTCGTGGGCCGCCATGTCTAGGTCGTCGCCGGCCAGACTGGCCTGGGCCTACGAGACGTCGATGGTGGCCGACATCGCCGGCCTCGAGACCGACGCCCAGTGGGGCTTCGTGCTGGCCTGCTTCAAGTGGGTGTACGCGGCCTTGAGCCCGGTGGGTGGCTACATCGCCGACCGGTTCAGCCGGCGGCTGGTGATCGCGGTGAGCCTGTTCGCCTGGTCGGCGGTCACCTGGGCGACGGGCCATGTGACCAGCTACGAAGGGCTCGTCGCCACGCGGGCCCTGATGGGGGTGAGCGAGGCCTTCTCCATCCCGGCGGCGCTCGCCCTGATCGCCGACTCCCATGCTGGCCCGACCCGGTCGCGGGCCGTCGGCACCCACCAGACGGGGCTCTACCTGGGACTGATCCTCGGCGGCTTGGCCGGCTACGTGGCCGATGCCCCGAGCCTGGGCTGGCGCTGGGCCTTTGGGGCCGGCGGGCTGGTGGGCGTGCTCTACGCAGTGCCGCTGTTCTTCCTGCTCCGCGATCCGCCCCGGAACCGGGGCGGCGGTCCGGACCCGACGCCGGCCGCCGCGCTCAGGGAGCTGCTGGGCAATCGCGACTTCCTTCTGCGGGTCCTCTCCTTCACGCTGCCGGCGATCGCCGGTTGGGTGATCAAGGATTGGATGCCCGTGATCCTCAAGGAGCGGTTCGGGCTCTCGCAGGGGGAGGCGGGAACGATGGCCGTGCTCTGGGTGCAGGTGGCCTCGATCGTCGGCGCCGTGCTGGGCGGGATCGTCGCCGACCGCTGGATGCACTTCAGCGAGCGCGGCCGGATCTCCACGAGCGCCGTCGGCATGTTGCTGTTTCTGCCGGCGCTGGTCGGCCTCGGCGATCCCGGCACGGTGACGGTCGCGATCGTGATGCTCGTGGTGTTCGGCATCGGCCGGGGCTTCTTCGACTGCAACAACATGCCGATCCTCTCGCAGGTGGCCCGGCCGGAACTGCGGGCCACCGGCTACGGCCTGATGAATTTCGTGAGCATCTCCTTCGGCGGGGCGGGGGACTGGGGGTTCGGAATCCTCCAGGACCGCGGCGTGCCCCTGCCGGTGGTCTTCAACGCGTTCGCGGCGCTGGCGCTGGTGTCGGTGGGCGTCGTGCTCCTGATCCGGCCCCAGTCGGGCGTTGACGGTGCAGCCGCCGCGCGATGGCGGCGGCAGATCGGGCATCAGGTCGTGGGCCGCGTGGAAAGAGGCCGTGTCGCATCACCTGCGCGAAGGCGGCCGAGAGCTCCGGGCAGCCCGCCGTCGCCACCATCGCCTCGTGAAACGCGTGAAGTTGGCCAGCGACCAGGAGCGGGCGGCATCGGCCTTGGCAGCCAATCGATCGAGCGTGTCGCGGGCGACGGCGAACGGCTCGCCGGCTGCCAGCCGGGCTGCCTCCACCTCGATCGCCCGCCCGCACACGCCATGCCTCAGCGGTTCGGGCCACTGCACGGTCGCCGGCACCCCATCCCAGTCCTCGGTTCCCCGCCCGCTGTTCCTACTTGCACTGCTCGCAGCGGCCCTTGAGGAGCACCTCGGTAACCGAGCCGATCCGGCCACGCGTCCGCTTCGCCCCCTTGCCCGCCGCCCCGCGGGGCGTGATCGCCACCTGCACGTCGTCGAGGCAGGAGACCTCGCCGCAGGTCGTGCAGACGAAGTGGGGATGGTCGTCGCCCTTGTGGCCGCCGCCGGCCCGCTTGGCCTCGAACCGCCAGACGTGGTCGCCGAGCTCCACCCGCGACGCGAGGCCCGCCTCGGTCAACTCGGTGAGGTTTCGGTAGATCGTGGCCCGGTCGAAGCCGAGTTCGTGGAGGGCCTCGGAAACCTCCGCGTGCGTCAGCGGGCCGGGCGCGGTTTCGAGGTGGTGCATGACCGCGACCCGCGCCGGCGTGCACCGCAGCCCCGCCCCGCGGATGCGGTCCCGCACGGCGCCATCCGGAGCAGGTTTTCCTCGACCCATGACCGCAGAGTCTACACCACCTCCACGCCAGCGAGCAGTTCCACGATCGCCCCCATGAAGGCGGGGAGATCAGCCGGCTTGCGGCTGGAGACGAAGTGGCGGTCGATCACGATCTGGGTGTCTTCCCAGATCGCCCCGGCGTTCATCAGGTCATCCTTGATGCCCGGGCTGCCCGTCACCCTCACCCCGCGGTAGACACCAGCCGAAATCGGGATCCAGCCCCCATGGCAAATCGCCGCCACGAGCTTTCCGCGGGCGGCGAACTCGCGGACGAGATCCAGCACCTTCTCGTCGCGGCGAAGCTTGTCGGGCATCCAGCCGCCGGGGATCACGATCCCATGGAAGTCGGCCGCCTCCATGTCGGCGATCGCGGCGTCGCTCGTGCAGGGATAGCCGTGCTTGCCCGAGTAGGTGCGGCCCTGCATCGCGCCGGCGACGACGACGTGGCCACCGGCCTCCTCGATCCTCAGTTTCGGGTACCAGAGCTCGAGATCCTCGTAGTCGTCGCCCACGAACATCAGGATGCGGATGCCGTCGAGCGGCCGCTGGGGCAAGAGTGGATGGATCATGGGAACCTCGCAATCCGGGAGAAAGGGATGGGAGCAGACACGTGGCGATCGGCGTCCCCATGCCCACGGCCGCCATCCTGGGCAGCACCATTGTCGCCCGCGCGACGGGCCGCGGCGAGCCCCGAACCCTAGATCCCCACGAGATCCCCACGCTTAGGTGGTTCGTGCCATCACTGCCGGCACCCTTCCGCCGGCAGCATCTATCGCAGTTTCGGGGGCGTCAGCGAGGTGGCGAAAAAGTCGCTTGACTCACCCAACGCTCACGCGACATTCACGCCCCGGCCTACCGGCAGTGGTCAGCGGATCGACCACCACAAGATGTTGCGATAGCACGCAGATGGACCTGCTTTCTCGATTTTCCGGTTGTGAGGCCATTTCCCCGGGCTGATTTTCTCATGCGGCCCCGTGTCCGGGCCGATGGTGGGTTGAAGCGGAACTATACGCCAGTATACTTTTCGAAGTGCCCGGGCGGCACCGGTTTTCACACGTTTTTCCTCAGGAGTTTCCCGTCCCATGGCAGATTTCGACTCCGCCACGCTCTCCGGCACCGCCGCCCCCAGCCCCGCCACCGGCCAGCGGCCGGCGGGTCGCACGGCCCTCGAAATCCGCCCCACCTTCTGCCCCACCGAGGTGGACAGTCCGTTCAACACGACCGAGTGGGAGCTCCGCACCGCCGCCATCAAGGGAGAGGACGGCAAGGTGCTCTTCGAGCAGCCGGCCTGCGAGATCCCGGCCGCCTGGAGCCAACTGGCCACCAACGTCGTGGTCAGCAAGTATTTCTATGGGGAGATTCATACGCCGGAGCGGGAGCACTCCGTCAAGCAGCTCGTCCACCGCGTGGCCCGCACGATCGCCGACTGGGGCATCAAGGACGGCTACTTCAAGACCAAGCATGACGGCGAGAACTTCTACCGCGACCTGGCCTGGCTCTGCGTCCACCAGCACGGCGCTTTCAACTCTCCGGTCTGGTTCAACGTGGGGCTGTTTCACCAGTACGGCGTGAAGGGCGCCCCCTGCAATTGGCGCTGGGTAGGCCCGGCGCGATGTCGTGATGCCCGACAACCCCTACGAGTATCCGCAGGGCAGCGCCTGCTTCATCCAGAGCGTCAAGGACAACATGGAAGACATCATGGACCTCGCCCGCAGCGAGGCCATGCTCTTCAAGTTCGGCTCGGGCACCGGCACCGACCTGTCCACGCTCCGCAGCCAGCGGGAGAAGCTCGCCGGCGGCGGCAAGCCCTCGGGGCCGCTCTCCTTCATGCGGGTCTATGACCAGGTGGCGGCAGTGGTGAAGAGCGGCGGCAAGACGCGGCGGGCCGCGAAGATGCAGTCGCTCAAGGTCCACCACCCCGACATCATGGAGTTCATCGAGTGCAAGAGTAAGGAGGAGAAGAAGGCGCGAGTGCTGATCGAGAAGGGGGGCTACGACGCCAACTTCAACGGCGAGGCCTACAGTTCGATCCTGTTCCAGAACGCCAACCTCTCGGTCCGGCTGTCCGACGAGTTCATGGAGGCGGTGGATCGCGACGACACGTGGACCACCCGCTGGGTGACCGATTCCTCCAAGGCCGGCCCCAGTTTCAAGGCCCGTGAGGTGCTCGACCGGATGGCCGAGTGCGCCTGGCAGTGCGGCGATCCCGGCGTGCAGTACGACACCACCATC
>JBJTPO010000532.1:0-5260 GCA_046075145.1 Planctomycetota bacterium | reverse complement strand
CCTCGATGGTCCGCGTGCCGCAATAGCCCATGCCGGCCCGCAGGCCGCCGACGAGCTGATAGACGAACACGCTCAAGGGGCCCTTGAAGGGGACCCGACCCTCGTCTCCCTCCGGCACGAGCTTGTCGCCGGTCCTCCCCGTGGCCTTCTGGCGGTAGCGTTCGCTCGAACCCTTGACCATCGCCCCCAGCGATCCCATCCCGCGGTAGGCCTTGAAGGTCCGCCCCTGGTAGAGGACGGTCTGCCCCGGGCTTTCCGCCGTGCCCGCCAGCAGCCCGCCGATCATCACGGCGTGGGCTCCGGCGGCGATCGCCTTGGTGATGTCTCCCGAGTAGCGAATGCCTCCGTCGGCGATCACGGGAACGCCGGCACCGGCCGCCTCCTGCGCCGCCTCCCAGACCGCCGAGATCTGGGGAACGCCGACGCCGGAGATGACCCGCGTCGTACAGATCGACCCGGGACCGATCCCGACTTTGATCCCATCCGCTTCCGCTGCGATTAAATCCCGACAGCCTTCCCGGGTTGCCATGTTTCCCGCGATCACCTCGATCGCCCAGCGTTTCTTGATCGCCGCGACGGTGTCGATCACGTTCTCGGAGTGCCCGTGGGCGCTGTCGACCACGAGGATGTCGACGCCTTTGGCGATCAGGGCCGCGGCCCGCTCCTCGTCGAACACGCCGACCGCCGCCCCCACCCGCAGCCGACCCTGCCGGTCCTTGCAGGCCATGGGGAATCGCTTCATCATGTCGATGTCCTTGATCGTGATCAGGCCGGTGAGCAGGCCGGCGGGATCCACGAGCAGGAGCTTTTCGACCTTGTTGGCCATCAGGATCTTCTCGGCCTCGTCGAGCGAGACCGTGCCGGTGGCCGTGACCAGCCCCGACTTCGTCATGATGTCGGAGATCGGCGTCTCGCCACTGTCGAGAAACCGCAGGTCGCGGCGGGTGATGATCCCGACGAGCTTCCGCCCGCCCGCCGTGATCGGCACGCCGGAGATGTTGTGCTGATCCATCACCTCGCGGGCCCGGGCCACGGTGGCGTCGGGCGGGAGCGTGACCGGATCCATGATGATCCCGTTGGCGCTCCGCTTGACCTTGTCCACCTCCTCGGCCTGCCGCTCGATCGAGAGGTTCTTGTGGATCACCCCCAGGCCGCCCTCCTGGGCCAGGGCGATGGCCATCTCGCTCTCCGTGACGGTATCCATCGGGGAGCTGACGACCGGGATGTTGAGCTCGATCCCGCGGGTCAGGCGGGTGGCCACGTCGGTTTCGGCCGGCACCACCGCCGAGCGGCGGGGCACCAGGAGCACGGCGTCGAAGGTGATGCCGGTCGCGACGATTTTCCCTTCCATGAGCCGTTGAACCTCCGAGAGCGTGCCGTGGGGAAAGTCGCGGATTATGGGGCCCACAGCCCGGGGTGACAACGATTTTCGCCCATCCGGCGCCGCGGGCCCGGGTTTTTGCGGGGCCACGGCCGCCGCCGCACGGCGCGAAAGCGTGTCCTATCGTTAGAGGAGACGACGCGGGGCGGCTCCGGCCGCCCCCCAAACCACCTCATCCGCCCGAGTCAGACCGATGCGATTCCTCGACGAATCCGCCGCTTCGCGGCCCTCCCTGCCCACGCTCAAGGCCGTCTCGGCCCCCGCGGAGGGCCCGGCCCGGCCCGACCCGGCCGCCCTCGACGCCCATATGGCTCGTGGCACGTACGGCCGGTTCACGCTCACCGAGGCCGTCCGCCCTGGCTGGCAGCTCGACATCGTGCCCCGGGCGGGCTACCGCCACGATGCGTACGTCGATCCCCACTCGGGCAGCCGGATGCCGGCGCTCGTGGCCGCGGTCTCGGCCGAGAACCTGTTCGAGACCTTCCTCGAGCTCCTCGAACCGCTCGGTGACACGGTGGACGTGATCCTCGAATCATCGCACGAAGACTCGGTGGGCGTCCGCGAGTTCACCCGTGACGGGATGGAGCGGCTGATGCTCGAGAGCCTGCTCTGGGACTTCGAGGAACTGCTGCTCCACGACGGCTGCACCGGCATCGCCGTGATGCATCCCGAGCAGTCCCTGGAGGTGCAGTTCGACGAGCACAAGCTGCTCGTGGTCTACGCCCAGGCCCGGCAGCCCTTCGAGCGGGTGCTCCGATCCCGCGGCCTGGACCGCGACGACCGCCTCCGGTTCCTCTCGCAGGGCGAGCACATGCACACCTCGCACGCCCGCCACGCCCGCCAGTTCGACCAGCTGGTGAGCCGCTTGGGCTAGCTTTACGGCTGCAGGGGCATCCATGCCCCCTGCAGCCTTCGCGGCCCGCGGGCCTTCGGCCCCGGCCGCCGGCCGCACCTCCGGGCGGCCGTGTTCGTGCGCGGGGTGGCGCGCGACGTGCGTTCAGACGAATCGGACGCGGGATGCCCGGAGGAAGCGTCCGGCGAGATGGCATGGGCGACCCCGAGCCTGCAAGCAAGCGGGGTACCGACCGGGGGGAAACCAGCGGCTTTCCCCAGTAAACCGGCCTTGAAGCGGGCCGGCCCCTTCGCGACCATCCCGCCTCCGGTCCCCGACTTCGGCAGGTGGTGCGACGATGCGGCTTCCATTGCTCCTGGCGTGCGGCATGATGCTGGCGGCGGCTGCCGGCCTCGCAGCGCGGGCCCAGGCGCCGCTACCGCCGCCCGCCACGATGCAGCCCGATCCGTTCATGCCGCTGCCCGAGGGCACGGTGGTCGGCCCCGGCGGGCCGATGCTTCCCGGGCCGCAGCCCGCGCCGCAGAACGCCGCCGTGATTCCGCCGCTCGATGCAGACGTGGTCTGGACGAAGATGGTGGACGTCGCCGACGACTACTTCAAGGTGCAGTCGGAGCAGCGGGTCGTGTTCGCCGCCGGCGTGCCGACCGAAGGGCGGATCGACACCTTTCCCCAGACCGGAGCCACGGTCCTCGAACCCTGGCGGGGCGACTCGGTCGGCTGGACCGAACGCTGGGAATCGACGCTGCAGTCCATCCGCCGGATCGGCACGATGCGGCTGATCCCCGACCCGGCCGGCTGGCGGGTGGAGGTGGTGGTCAACAAGGAGCTCGAATACCTGTCTCGACCGATGCGGGCCACGGCCGGCGGCGCGTCGTTTCGCAACGACGACTCGCTCTATCGCTACGGCACGCCGCTGCCGACGCTCGGCCAGCAGGTAGGCGACCAGCCTCGGCCGGTCGCCGCCCCGACTCCGTCGGCCGGCTGGATTCCCCTCGGCCGTGATCCGCTCCTGGAGCAGCGGATGCTCGGCAAGCTCCTCGCCAAGCTCGGCGTGCAGCCGCTGCCCCAGGCCACGCCCTACTATGAGCCGCCTGCCACCGGGGGCCCCGCAGTTCCGCCTGCAGGCCCGATCTACGGCCAGCCGGTCCCTGCCGAGCAACTGCCGCCGGGTGCCGTCATCGCACCGGGACCGCCGGTGCCGATCGAGTCGCTGCCCTCGCCCCGCTGACCGCGTGGTCAGCGCGTCGCCCGGCCGCGACTCCGGGGCCTGATCCAGCGGGGACGCGGCGCCGGCTGTGCCGCCGGCCCATGGGCGTGCAGTCGGTGTGGCTGCTGCGGTGCGATCTCCGCCCGGTACCGCCGCTCGGCCTCGGGCGTGCCGGCGTCGCGATGCTGGAAGACGCCGAAATACGGGTCGGGCGACTGCCAATCGTTCTGGGCCGCCGCCGAGCCGCAGGCGGTCGCCAGCCAGATGGAGACCGCCGCCGACGCGAGCAGCGGGAACGAGACTCGAGCAGGCATGGCCATGTTCAGCGGCGGTGCAGGAAGGTGAGGATGCCGAGCGGGTCCCAGCCGTGCGTCCGCCCGCTGGCACAGCTGGCACATCCGCACGACCGCGGCGACACCAGATCAACCTCGTATTTCGGCACTCGTTCGCTCGTCTCTTTCCCCTCCGACTTGTAGAGCCGTTTCTTCACGTACACCGCGCCGCACGGGGGCTGGCAGCGGCACTCCGGCTCCGGCGCGTGCCACGGATCACGAGCTCGGGCGCAGGCGTACTCGCAGCGGATCTCGTAGTCCGTCTCCTTCGTCTTCTTGTCCTCCCAGGTCGCACGACACCGGGGCTCGCAGGCGGCGTTGCCCCCGGTGCACGACGGCCCTGCGGCCCCGGCGCGCAGGGCGGTTGCCAGCACGGCCACCACCGCTGCCACGAATCCCGCCCTCATGATCGAACGCATCCTGCAAGCCTCCCGTCAGAAGTCGAACGCCAGCCGTGTGCCGAACCCGTAGATCCAGCCGCTGCCGTCGTAGCTGGTGCCCGGGGTGCCGTCCTTTTTCCACGGCGTGCTCGCAAAGTCGCGGTAGGTGAAGTCGTAGTTGAAGTAGACGCGGGCGTTCGGATTGAGCAGCCAGTTGAGGCCGAGCGTGAGGCCGTTGAGCACGCCGCCGTTGACCTGACCATCGTTGAGGCAGAGGTAGTTGTAGCGCATGCCCACCTGCCAGGCACCCTCGCTCACGTTGAACCGCCGCCCGGAACCGCCGCCGCGGACCGCATAAAAGTTGTTGTGGGGTACGGGCCGGTCGAAGCGGTACTCGAGCCGCGAGTAGGTGCGGCTTTCACCCGTGAGGAAGTAGAGCACTTCCGCGTAGCCGCTCTGGTAGTACACCGTGCCGACGTTCGTGCCCGGCGGCGGCTGAAATCCGTTGGTGACGTACGGCCCCGCATCGGTCGTCTTCGCGTTGTAGAGCCAGGATCCGAAGTACTCCGACTGGAGCGACCAAGGGCCGTTGTTGCCGACGAGTTCCAGGCCGATCATGTTCTGCCAGGTGCCCTCGAGCAGGCCGGTGTCCGCGTAGATCGAGTTCAGCGGACCGGGCGGGCCGTTGCGGAGGCTGCCGCGGCTGCGAAACCGCACGGCGGTGACCTCGGGGCCGATCGGCAGGCCCCGCGAGTCGTAGGCGGTGTACTGCCGCCGCGGCTCCATCGTGCGGCCGGAGAGGCCGAGGTGCAGCAACTTCCGCCCCTCATCCTCGAACACCGGCAGATAGACGAGCCGGCCGACGGTCATGCTCCCCCCGGAGGAGTTGGAGAAGCCGAAGGGATTGGTCGTGTTCTTGAACTCGCCCACCTGCCAGGCGACGTCGCCAGCCTCGTTGTTGTTGAGGATCTGGATGCCCGGAGCAAAGCCGTTGTTGAAGGGGCCCTCGAAGGCGTCTTGGGCGAACGACCGCTCCATGAAGTTGAGCCACCGGCTGCTCGTCAGATGCTCGTAACCGTAGGGATCCTTCTGGTTGCCCACGCGGAC
>JBJTPO010000531.1:0-1744 GCA_046075145.1 Planctomycetota bacterium | reverse complement strand
CGCGGCGAGCGGGTGTTGTTCTTTCCGGATCAGCATCTCGGCCGCAACACGGCGCGGGGCATGGGGATTCCGCTCGACGTGATGTGCGTCTGGAATCCCCACGCCGGCACGCCCCTCGGCGGCAATGACGCTGCGGCGGTCGTCCGCAGCCGCGTGATCCTCTGGCAGGGGCACTGCAGCGTCCACGCGATGTTTCGGCCGGAACACGTCGAGGCCGTACGGAGGTCCGTGCCGGGCGTGCGGGTGCTCGTCCACCCGGAGTGCTCGATGGAGGTCGTCGACAAGGCCGATCTCGTGGGCTCGACGAGTTTCATTCTCGGGCAGGTGGAGCGGGCGGCTCCGGGCACGAAGTGGGCGATCGGCACGGAGCTCCACCTGGTCAAGCGGCTGGAGCAGAACCATCCCGAGCAGACGGTGCGGTTCCTCTCGCCCACGGTCTGCATGTGTGCCACGATGTATCGGATCGACCTGGCCCACCTCTGCTGGAGCCTGGAGCACCTGGAGCGGGGCAAGCCCGTGAACGTGATTCGTGTCGACGATGAGACGGCGAGGTGGGCCGTGACCGCGCTCGAGCGGATGCTGGCGGTACGCTGAACGGTTGGCATTGCGGACTCGGGGCGGCCCGTGCCATCTCGGCGGAGCCTGTTTGGTGACGCAGGCTTGGGGTTGCCCATGCCATCTCGCCGGACGCTCGCTTCGGCCTTCGTGGCCTCCGCTCGCTCGATGCTGGCTGCGCTCCGGCATCCTGCCTGCGCTTGCCAGCAACGCCGCTCGATTGGCATGGGCAACCCCGCGCCGTCCTTTGATGGGGCCGAGGATGGGAAAAGTGGCCGCGGGTTTTCAACCCGCGGAATCCGCCCTCCAGACCGATGGGTCTTTTCCGGGATGAAATCCCGCTGCCATGGTGTCAGAACTGTCCCAGGGGCGAGCCTGCAGCCGCCGCCCGGCCATGTCAGCCGCCGCTTCCAATCAGCCCGCGGTGGCGGGCGTAGGAGCGGTCGAGCGTGGCGGACGCCGTGGGACGGGGGGTGAACCGGTGGGCCGGCGGCCGGGCGTGACCGACGAGAAACTGCTCCCATGAGCCGGTCTCGCCCGTGAGCCTCGCGTCGCGGTAGGCGGCCAGCAACGCGGCGCCCCAGGCGCTGCCCTCACTCGCACCGTCGAGGATCGAGACGGGCGTCCGGAAAGCATCGGCCACGAGTTGCCCCAGGGCCGGGGTCTTCACGAGGCCGCCGGAGAGCACGATCTCCGTGCGTGGGTAGCCCTGGGCCTCGAGCACGTCGCTGCCCATCCTGAGGTTGAAGATCGTCGCCAGGAGCATCGCCTTCGCGGCGTTGCCGGGGGTGGCGTTGGTGGCGTCGAGGCCCACGAGGCTCGCCGTTCCGCCCCGGGACACGCCCAGCCCCGGCTCGTCGTCCATGAAGGGCAGGGCGGCCAGGCCGCCGCAGTCGTCGGGAGCCGAGAGCACGAGCGGCATCACCACGGCGAAGGGGTCGCCGCCCGCCGGCAGCACGCCACCGAACATGCCCACGATCGTGTTCATCGCGGTCGTGCCGTTTCTGAGCCAGACCATGTTGATCGGCTTGCCGTCGACCGCGCAGAAGTGGTCCACCGCCTGATCGACGCCCTGGAAGGGCCGGTCGCCCACGGAGTTGGCCACCACGCTCGTGCCAAAGCTCATCGAGACCGTGCCGGCCGCGGCGACGAGTGACCCCGCGAGCGCCGCCGGCTGGTCCCCCTCGGC
>JBJTPO010000530.1:0-3314 GCA_046075145.1 Planctomycetota bacterium | reverse complement strand
ATCCGCCAGATGACGGCCAAGAAGCCGGCCGAGCGGCCGACCGCGGCCGACGTGGCCCGCCAGATCCGCCAGATCCGCCTCTTCGAGCGCGATCCGGCGCCGCCCGACGACGAGCCCGGTGACGGCGGCTGAGGCTCGAATTGACTCGCCGCGCCACGGCGCGGGACACTCTCGACCGCGACGGGCGATGTCCGTCGTGGTGGCGCCATGCCGGAGGATCCGGCGCCGCAGGATCCGGGTCCGCGAATGCCACCGAGGGCTTCCGGCCGTGGTCCGGTGATGCCGCCCGATCCGCCCCCGGACGAGCCCCCATGAGCCGCGGCCTGCACCGACTCGATCTGGAAAAGCCGATCTACGAGCTCGAAGACCGGATCGCCGCGCTCGAGGCCGCGCCGCTCGGCGGCCAGCAGCAGGAGGAACTCCGCCTGCTCAGGCGGGAACTCGTGGAGGTGCAGCGGAAAATCTTCGGCGACCTCGATCCCTGGCAGACCGTCGAGGTGGCCCGGCATCCCGATCGCCCCAAGACGAGCGACTATCTGTCGCTCGTGTTCGACGAGTTCGTGGAGCTTCACGGTGACCGGGCCTTCGGCGACGACCGGGCGATGCTCACGGGCTTCGCCAAGCTCGACCAGCACAAGCTGATGGTGATCGGCCATCAGAAGGGCAAGACGCTCGCCGAGCGGCAGGCCTGCCACTTCGGCTGCGCCCATCCCGAGGGCTACCGCAAGGCGATGGGCAAGATGCGGCTGGCGGCCAAGTACGGCCTGCCGGTGGTCTGCCTGATCGACACCCCGGGCGCCTATCCCGGCGTGGGGGCCGAGGAGCGGGGCCAGGCCCAGGTAATCGCCGAGAGCATGTTTCTCATGGCCTCGCTTCCGGTGCCCGTGGTGTGCGTGGTGATCGGGGAAGGGGGGTCGGGCGGGGCGCTCGGGATCGGTGTGGGCGACCGGGTGGCGATGCTCGAGCATGCCTACTACAGCGTGATCAGCCCCGAAGGCTGCGCCGGCATCCTGTGGAAGAGCGTCGACTACAAGGCCGATGCGGCCCGCGCGCTGCGATTCCGATCGCGGGATCTCGCCGAGTTCGGCGTGGTGGACGCCGTGATCGAGGAACCGGCTGGCGGCGCCCACCGGCATCCGCGGCAGATGGCGATGCGGCTCAAGACCTATCTTTCGCGGTCGCTCCGTGAGCTGGTGGGCCGCCCGGCCGACCTGCTCGTGGCCGAGCGCTACGACCGGTTCCGCAAGCTCGGCGTGTTCGTCGAGGAAGGCCAGCCGGCGTGACGGTCTTGCCCGGAGAACCATCGCCGAGGCCGCTCCGCGACTATTCGATCCGGCTCATGCAGCCGGGCGACTACGGACCGATTGCCGACGTCCGTCGGGCTGTCTATCCCCACGAGACGCCGTACACGCCCGCCGAGTTGGCCGAGCATCGGGCGGTGTTTCCGCAGGGCCAGTTCGTCGCCGAACATCTTCCGACCGGCGTGGCGGTGGGCGTGCCTTTCACGCTCCGGTTGCGGCTGGCCGACTACCACATCGACGATTCGTGGGACGTGCTCACCGCCCGGGGCACCTTCCCCGACCACGACCCCACGGGCCCGACGCTCTACGGTGCCGATGTGTTCGTGAGTCCCGACCACCAGCACCACGGTCTCGCGCATGCCCTCACCGACGCCACACGGGGTCTCGTGGTCGCCGAGCAGCTCTGGCGCATGGTGGGCGCCAGCCGGCTGCCGGGCTATGCGGCCGTCGCCGACGCCGTGAGTGCCGACGAGTAGGTCCGCGACGTGCTCGCGGGAACGCGCACCGACCCCGTGCTCTCGCCGCACCTCAAGGACGGCTGGAGCGTGGTCAAGCCGATCGAGGGCTATCTGCAGCACGACCCGGAGAGTGCCAACTGGGCCGCCGTGATCCAGTGGGTCAACGAAGCGTGCCCGCCGCCCCCGGAGATGGCGCTCCGCTGACGTGAGCCCGGCGCTGCGACGCGGAACCACTCGCGTTTACGCCCCCAATCCGGGCGGGTACGCTTGGGCCGCATGACGGGCAGCGATCGCAGCATCACCGTGGCGGAGCAGGGCAGGGAGCCGGGCCCGGGAGCCGTCGAGGCCTTCATCGCCCGCTGGAGCGCGAGCGCCGGGGCCGAACGGGCCAACTACCAGCTCTTTCTGGCCGACTCACGCCGCGGGGCGGCTTCACGAGCCTGCTCGAAAGCCTCAAGGATTCCCCCGAGCAGTTCGTGCCGCTGGTGGGCGAGGTCTGGAAGACGATGGGGCAGGGGGGCTTTTCGACGGCGCTCCGCACCCGGATCAAGCAGTTCAAGGGTTCGATCTTCCGGGAGCACGATCCGCTGCCGCTCGACGGCGAGGAGATCGCCCTGCTGATCGACGCGGGAAAATGCGACTGGAAGGACGTGGAGCCGGCTATCTTCGGCACACTCCTTGAGCGGGCCCTCGATCCGCGTGAGCGGCACAAGCTCGGGGCCCACTTCACGCCCCGGGCGTATGTGGAGCGGCTGGTCGTGCCCACGATCATCGAGCCGATCCGCGACGACTGGGAGGCTGCGAGGGCGGCGAGCCTAGCCGAGGCCAACGCCGGCCGGCTGGAGCAGGCCCGGGGGGAGGCCCGCAAGTTTCTCGACGAGGTGACGGCGCTTCGCGTGCTCGACCCGGCCTGCGGCACGGGCAACTTTCTCTATGTCTCGATGGTGAAGCTCAAGGAGATCGAGGCCGAGGCCCGCGACTGGCTCGGGCAGCTCGGCGAGACGCAAGCCGATCTCGAGCACATGGAGCGGACGGTCGATCCGCGGCAGTTTCTGGGGATCGAGATCAACCCCCGGGCCGTGGCGATCGCCGAGGTGGTGCTCTGGATCGGCTGGCTCCAGTGGCACTTGCGCGACCGCAAGAGCCCGGAGAGTTTTTCGGAGCCGATCCTGCATGCCTACGGCAACATCGAATGCCGCGACGCGCTGCTGGAATACGACAGGAAGGAACTCGTCCGCGACGACGCCGGCAAACCGGTCACGCGGTGGGACGGCGTGACGACGAAAAAACATCCGGTGACGGGCGAGGACGTGCCCGACGACACGGCCCGCGTGGCGGTCGAGCGGTACGTGAACCCGCGGAAGGCCGAGTGGCCGCAGGCGGATTTCGTGGTGGGGAATCCACCCTTCATCGGCAACAAGCGGATGCGGGCGGTGCTGGGGGATGATTACACCGCGACACTGCGCGCGACGTACGACGACGTGCCGGAGACCGCGGACTACGTCATGTATTGGTGGGACAAAGCCGCGAGGCTGACGCGTGCAGGGGTCCTGCG
>JBJTPO010000529.1:0-1074 GCA_046075145.1 Planctomycetota bacterium | reverse complement strand
CGCGGCCTGACCCTGGCATGCCCCATGCTGAGCACTCCGTCGTGCACCCTTGGACGGCTCTTCCGCTATATAAACTCGTGCCGTTATCCGTGCCTGCGTTGCCTGCATAATCCATTGAGGCCCGTGGGGTCATGCCCGGGCTGGCCGGAAGAACCATTGGCGCTCGCCGCGTCGGACAGGCAAACACGGAAATTGGCGTCGCCGCGGCCTGCGGGTAGCTTGACAGTTTCCACACGGCCAATTGCTCGATGTACGGCAGGATCTGCAGCGGCCATCCGGCATTCTGGTTCGGGGCGATGGCCGGCAAACTGTCCGACATCGTCCGTTGTGACCAGTACCATTCACCGCCGTCGGGGAAGATGCCGAGGCTCGATTCGTGCGAGTGAAAAGCGATCGCCATCTGGCGGAGGTGATTGCAGCACGTTACTCGCCGGCCCGCCTCGCGGGCTGATTGAACCGCCGGTAGCAGCAGCGCGACCAGCAGGGCGATGATCGCGATCACGACCAACAACTCGATCAGTGTGAATCCACGAGAGCGGTTCATCATGCGTCGGCTCCGCGGCGCCGGAGACTCCACGCGGCCACGGCGACGCCGACCGCGGCGAGGGCGATCGCCCCCGGTTCGGGCACGATCACGAATTGGGAGACGCTGCCGCGACGGCCCAGCATCACCGCCGCAGTCAGATGAATATCCAATGGCGACCCACGGATCAGTTTTCGAGAACCCGATCACTGTGCACCATGCCATCAAATCAGCGAGCGAACCCACCCAAAAGTTCATGCATGATCGGTCGGCCAACGAACTTTGTCAAGGTAGGCTCGACCACGCCATTGGCCACGGTTGCGTCGACTTCCGCCCGGGAGCCGGCGACACCCGTCGTGACGGCCCCACGCCTCACGCCGCTTCGAAGGATAAAGCAACACAGTCAGCAAGGCTGCGCTCTAGCCGCTACTTGTCGTTCTGCTTGACGACGGGCCAGTCGTCGCTGCGGAACGACGAGGCCGGCACGCCGTCCTTGTTCCAGAGGTTGACGACGGGGTAGTTCGCCCAGCCGTAGCGGACGGCCTTCGGCG
>JBJTPO010000528.1:0-2534 GCA_046075145.1 Planctomycetota bacterium | reverse complement strand
CTGCAATATGGGTTAAGCCCACAAGCGCGCGAGTGCCCCATGGCCGCCGGGCGTGCTTTCCAGGAGGACCCGGCCGAGCAGTTCGTCGATGTCGAGCGTGTGGCTGACGGCCAGGGCCGTGCGATACATGACCTGCAGGTTGCCGCGGGCCCGCGCGAGCCAGCGGTTCTGGGCGTCGTCCGCCGGGGCCGCCAGGACGATCGAGTCCTCCTCCCGCATGCTGCGGACGATCCGGGAGCCATCCGCGTCACCCTCCCTCCCCACGATGTCGATCGTGGCCAGGCCCGGGGGCTCGTGGCCGTCACCGGAGAAGAGCAGCACCGAGCGGCCGATCCGGATCCGGTCGCCGCTGGAAAGCTCCGCCCGCTCGACCTTGGCTTCGTTGAGGAACGTGCCGTTCGAGCTCTTCAGGTCGCCGACGATGTAGGTCGCGCCGACCCGGCGGATCTCGGCGTGTCGCCGGGAGACCTCGTGGTCGTCGAGCTTGATCAGGTTCCCCGCCTCGCGGCCGATGCTCACGGCCCCGGCGTCGCCGTCGAAGTCGAAGCGGGCGCCGCGGTTGAAACCCTGGATGACGAACAGCGCGGGCAAGGGGCGGATTCCGGTGAACGGGTCGGGCCGCGGCTCCGCGGGAGCGACGTGGCAGGAACGAGCGGGGTGGTCTTCTGCACCATTGTCGCATGAGCGGGCGTGCGCGGGAAGCGACGCCTCCGCCGCCGGGGGCGAGGGCGTAGAATGCCGGCAGGTGTCGCTTCGAGCGACTCCCGGGTGAATGATTCCAGGAGCCTGCGGCAGCATGGGAAGCAAGCGACGATGGGACGCGGCGGCGGCGTGCTGCCTGATGGGGCTGGCGACCGCGGCGAGGGGGCAGGGCGTCGTGGCTCCGCCGGCAGTGGCTCCGGTGGAGCTGCCCGTGGTGGTCCCTGCGGTGCCTCCGGTCCCGGCCGATGACCAGACTCGCGCCGCGCTCGAGCGGGACGTGTCGTGGCTGGCCGCGCCCGAGCGGGAGGGACGGGGACCGGGCACGAAGGGGATCGACGCGGCGGCCGAATGGGTCGTTCGGCGGTTCACCGATCTGGGGCTGCTCGCGCCGGTCGGCCGGGAGACAGCCCTTCAGCCCTTCGAGATGACGCTCGAGGCGAAGCTCGGGCCGGCCGCGGCCAACACCGCGGAGCTCGTCGGCCCGCCTGATGCATCCGGCGGCCGACGGGTCGTGCCGCTGGAGCTCGGCAAAGACTTCACCCCGCTGGCGATCGGCGGCTCGGGGGAGTTCGATCTGCCGCTCGCCTTCGCCGGCTACGGGATCACGGCGCCGGCCGAGAAGTACGACGACTACGCTCCGCTCGACGCGGCGGGCGGCGTCAAGGGAACCGCGGTGATCGTGCTGCGGCAGGAGCCGCAGAAGGACGACCCGCACGGTGCCTTCGAGGGCAACCAGACGTCGGAGCACGCCGCCCTGGCCCGCAAGGCGGCCAACGCCTCGGAGCACGAGGTCGGCGGGCTGGTGTTCTGCAACGACGCCGATGCGGACGGCGACACGCTCCTGCCCTTCGCCCGGGCCGGTGAGGGCTCCGACCGTCGCACGATGCCGATCCTGCACGTCCGGCGAGCGGTCCTCGACGAGGCCGTGCGGCAGGTGATCGGCCGGCCGCTCACGGAGATTCAGAAGGCGATCGACGAAAAACTCGAGCCGAAAAGCGCCGTGCTGCCGGGCTGGCGGCTGCGGGGCCGGACGGCCATCGAGCGGGTGCAGGCCGAGGGCCGCAACATCCTCGGCCTCCTGCCGGGCGCGGGGCGGGCCGCCGCGTGGGACGCGCCCGCAATCTACCCCCGCGAGACGCTCGTTCTCGGGTCCCACTACGACCACCTCGGCTACGGCGGGGCCGCCTCCGCGGCGCCGGGGGAGCGGGCGATCCACCACGGGGCCGATGACAACGCCAGTGGCACCGCCTTGCTGGTCGAGGTGGCCCGCCGGCTGGCGGCCGGGCCAAAGCTGCCGCGGAGCGTGCTGTTCGCGGCGTTCTCCGGCGAGGAGCGGGGACTGCTCGGCAGCGCCCACTACACGGCCAACCCCGCCGTGCCCCTCGCCGACACCGTGGCGATGGTGAATCTCGACATGGTCGGCCGGCTCGCGGGCGACAAGGTGATCGTGCATGGCACCGGCACCGGCACGGGCCTCGAGCCCCTGGTTGACCGGCTCGTGGCGGCCGAGGGCCTGGAGGCGGCCAAGGAGCCGGGGGGCTTCGGGCCGAGCGACCACGCCAGCTTCTACGCCAAGAAGATCCCGGTGCTCCACGTGTTCACCGGGTCGCACGGCGACTACCACCGGCCGACCGACACGGCCGAGAAGATCAACTACGACGGGCTCACGCGGCTCGCCGATCTCGTCACCGCCGTCGTCCGCGAGCTGGCCACGGCGCCGGAGCGGCCGGCCTACGTGGAAGTGGCCTCGCCACAGTTCGCCCGCGGCGGTGATCGTCCCTATTTCGGCAGCATTCCCGACTTCGGCAAGCCGGGGGGCGGCTACGCGATTT
>JBJTPO010000527.1:0-5106 GCA_046075145.1 Planctomycetota bacterium | reverse complement strand
CGGCGGGCGGCGCGGCCGGCTTGGGTTTCGGCGGCGCGCCCTTCGCCGCCTTGCCCGGCTCGACGCCCTTCCCGGCGGCAGGCTGCCCGGCTGGATCGGCCGCCCCAAGATCAGGCGGCTCGGGAGCCACGGGCACCGCCGCGGGCGGGGGCAGGTGCTCGAGCACCGCCGCCGCCTCGGGCGCGAACTCGAGCCAGGCCGCGCGGGGAGCGGCGGCCAGCGCGTCGGCGGCGGTCAGCTCTGCCGCCCGGTTCTTGAGGCCGTCCCGCAGCCGCACGACCGGCGCCTTGTCCTGTGCGTAGACCACGCGGACCTTGGCCGCCGCCCGCTCGCGGGCCACGCGGGTGGCGTCCGCATCGGGCTTCTCGAACGGCACCCGGGACACGAGGCCGTGCACCGGCACCGAGCCGACACGATAGGCGAACGGCTCGGCCCAGCCCCGGAGCACCACCAGCAGCACGAGCGCCGCCGCCAGGCAGACCCCGAGCCTCACGAGCACGTCGGGCCGCGACACCTTCCCGGCCAGCAAACCCCAGAAGCCGTGCGGAAGATCGACCGCTCCCGAACGACGGGGGCGACGGCGCGGTGCTGGGAAGACGAGAGGCATGGCGGGCTAGCGGTCGTAGGCCTCGACGATCCGCTGCACCAGGGAATGGCGGACGATATCGGCCCCGCCCAGGGTCACCTGGCCGCAGCCGGGCACGTCGCGGAGCCGGCGGATCGCGTCGATCAGGCCGCTCTGCCTGTCGGGGGGCAGATCGATCTGCGTCGTATCGCCGGAGATCACCATCTTCGAACCGATGCCCAGCCGCGTCAGAAACATCTTCATCTGCGAGATGGTCGTGTTCTGGGCCTCGTCCAGGATGATGAAGGCATGGTTGAGCGTGCGGCCGCGCATGTAGGCCAGCGGGATCATCTCCACGATGTCCTGCTCGGTGAGCCGCTTGAGCTGGTCGTAGTCCATCATCTCCCGCAGCGCGTCCATCAGCGGCCGCAGGTAGGGATTGATTTTCGCCTGGAGGTCGCCTGGCAGGTAGCCGAGGCTCTCCCCCGCCTCGACCGCCGGACGGACGAGCACGATCTTCTTGACCTGCTCGGCCCGCAGCGACGCCACGGCCATCGCCACGGCGAGGAAGGTCTTGCCGCTGCCGGCCGGGCCGGTGCACAGCACGACGTCGTGTTGGCGGATCGCCTGCACATAAGCGGCCTGACCCGGCGACTTCGGCACGAGTTGGCCGCCGGGCCGATGGACCTCGATCGGCTCCGGCCGATGCAGCGCGCACTCCTCGCCCGTCGCGATCCGCAGCAGGCGATCGACCTCCTCCCGCTCCACGCCGCCGTGCTCGCGGGCGATCCGGTCGAGTTCCTCGAAGACCTCCGTCGCCCGGAGCACCGAATGCTCCTCGCCGTCGATGTGAATCGCGTCACCGCGAGCAGCGATCCCGACGCCGAGCGCCTCGCGAATCCGGCGCAGGTGGCTGTCGCGCGGACCAAAGATGGCGCTCAGACGCTTCGTGTCGACGACCGCGATCGTGGAGCGAGGCATCGAAACCCGCAACGGCCTGCTTCAGCCGGCGGTCTCGGGAGGATGGAACCAACTCACCGCTGACTTACTATACCTCAAGGGGGCGGTCCGGGCGATCAGCCAAGCACCCACAGGATCCAGGCCACGGGCGCCGCCACCAGCGTGGCGTCGATCAGGTCCAGAAAGCCCCCCAGGCCGCCGAGCGAGCGGCCCGAATCCTTGGCGGAGAGTTCCCGCTTCACGAGCGACTCGGAAAGATCGCCCAGCATCCCGGCGACGCCCACGGCGAGTCCGTACCCGGCCCAGCCGCCCCACGGCTGCGGACCGCCACTCCAGCCCGACCGCTCGAGGATGAACCAGGCCACGGCCAGCGAGGCCACGAGCGATGCGGAGGCGCCTTCCCAGGTCTTGCCCGGGCTGACGACGGGGGCCAGCTTCCAGCGGCCGACGAGCGAGCCAACCACGTAGGCGGCGATGTCGCCCCCCTTCACGACCGCCACCATGCTCACCAGCGGCACGAGGCAGGCGGGGCCGTCCACGGCTGCCGCCGCGGGCACGAGCCGCAGGCCCACCATGAAGGCCAGCGGCAGCCCGATCGCCGTGACCGCCAGCGCCGCCACCGCCAGCCGGGCCAGACTCGCACCGCCGTGGCGATAGCGGGCGATCTCAGCCGCGCACGCGACCGCGACCGCCACCCAGGCCGCCACCGCGGCCCAGCCGATGATCGCCGCCGGGCCGGCCCCCGCGGTGGCCGGTGCATGCGTCGCGGCGACGGCAGCCAGCGGGATCGCCGCCGTGGTGAGGGGCACGAACAGGCCCCCGGCCACGAGCCCTCGTCCGACCGCCATGCGCACGGCCTCCGCGGCGGCACCGAAGGCGAGCAGCGCCGCCACCGGCGCGAGCCACCAGCCCGGCGGCGTCGCGAACAATCCGGTGGCGTCGGCCCAGCAGAGCCCGGCGAACCCGCCGGCCGCGATCACCGTGACGATGGCCCGCGAGACGAGCGTCTCCAGGCGCGATGCGGAACGAGCGGCGGAGGTCACGACGGCCCGATCCCCCCGAACCGCCGATCGCGGCGGGCAAAGTCGGCCAGTGCCTCGTCGAAGTCTGCCTCGGCGAACTCGGGCCAGGCGACCGGCGTCACCCACAGCTCGGCGTAGCTGATCTGCCAAAGCAGGAAGTTGCTGATCCGCATCTCGCCGGCCGTGCGGATCAGGAGGTCGGGGTCGGGCATCCCGGCCGTGGTGAGCCGGCCCGCGAAGGCCACCTCGTCCATCGCATCGGGATCAAGGCGGCCGGCGGCCGCATCGCGGGCCAGCGACCGCGCCGCCGCCACGATCTCGCCACGGGAGCCGTAGTTGATCGCCAGACAGAGCCGCATCCCCTCGTTGCCCGCGCAGAGCTCGAAGGTGTGATCGACGTCGGCGAGCGTGTCGGCGGGAAGTCCCTCACGGCTGCCGATGATCGAGAGCCGGATCCGCTGCCGCATGAGAAGGTCGCGTTCCTCGATCATGTAGTGGCCCAGGAGCTGCATCAGGAACGCCACCTCCGCCTCGGGCCGGCGCCAGTTCTCGCTGGACAGGCAGTAGAGCGTGAGCTGCTCGATGCCCAGACGGGCGGCGTGTTCGGTGATCCGCCGCACGCTCGTCACGCCCTGGCGGTGCCCCTCGACGCGGGGCAGCCCCCGCTTCTGGGCCCAGCGGCCGTTGCCGTCCATGATGATGGCGACGTGGCGGGGCAGCGACGGCTGCGGAACGCGCGCCGCCGGCTCGGGCCGCTGGTCCGGAGGGGCCGTCAGGCTCCGGCCGCGGGGCTCGGTTGGGATGCTTGCCATGGCGGTCGGCGGGAGGTCGGGCGGGCGCGGAGGATCGTCTGCTCGCGGTCGGGGCCGACCGACACGATCGAGACGGGACGGCCGAGCAGGTCGGCGATCGCGTCCAGATAGCCGCGGGCTGCAGCCGGCAGGTCGGCCTCGCGGCGGACGTCGCCCAGCTCGCCGCCCCAGCCGGGGAGCGTCTCGTACACCGGCACCGCACGCTCGAGATCGGTGATCTGGCTGGGGAACTGGGTGACACGGCGGCCGTCGATCTCGTAGGCCGAGCAGATCTTGAGCTCGTCCAGGCCGCCAAGCACGTCGAGGAGCATCACCGCGAGTTCGTCCACGCCCGAGAGCCGGGCCGTGTAGCGGGCGGCGACCGCGTCGAACCAGCCGCACCGCCGCGGCCGCCCCGTCACGGTGCCGTACTCGCGGCCCCGCTCCCGCAGGTGCAGGCCGACGGGGTTGTCCTGCTCCGTGGGCAACGGCCCGCCGCCGACCCGCGTCGAGTAGGCCTTGACCACCCCGATCACGCGATCAACCCACCGCCCCGGCACGCCCGAGCCGCTGGCCACGCCCACGCCCGAGGAGTTGCTGCTGGTGACGTAGGGGAATGTGCCGTGGTCGATGTCGAGCAGCGCCCCTTGCGCGCCCTCGAAAAGCACGCGGCTCCCGGCCTCGACGGCGTCGAGCAGGAATGCGGTCGTGTCGCTCACGAAGGGCCGCAGCCGCTCCGCGTAGTCAACGTATTGCCGGTGGATGGCGGCGGCATCGAGCGTTACCGCCGCGCCGCTCCCCGGGGCCCACGAGGCGAGGAGCCGATTCTTGAAGGCGACGACGTGATCGATCCGACTCCGCAGATCGTCGCGGTAGAGGTCGCCGAGACGGATCGCCAGCGCCCGACCCACCTTGTCGCGGTAGCAGGGGCCGATCCCCCGGCCGGTCGTGCCGATCGCGCCGCCGCCCGAGAGGCTGCCGTCGAGCAGCTTGTCTTCGGCGATGTGCCAGGGGAAGACGACGTGGGCCCGGTCGCTCAGCTGGAGCTTGCCCGCCACCGACACGCCCCGCGACTCGAGCATGTCGATCTCGCGGATGGCGCTGGCGGGGTCGAGCACGACTCCGCCCGTGACCACGCACTGCACGCCGTCGCGGAGAATGCCGCTGGGAATCAGCGAGAGCTTCCAAGTCTGGCCGCCGGAGACGACGGTGTGGCCGGCGTTGGCTCCGCCGGCGTAGCGGACCACGATGTCGTGCTCGCCGGTGAGGATGTCGACGAGCTTGCCCTTGGCCTCGTCACCCCACTGCAGACCGATGACACAGGTGCCGGGCACGGCGAAACGACCTCCAGACGCTCAGGGCTCGCGGAGGTTTCTTCTGCGTGACCTCCCCTCAGAGTGTAAAACCGCGGAAAAACCGGTCAAGCACGCCCGCATGAAGCCCCAGCCAGGAACCGTCCACCACGTCGCCGCCGCCGACCGCGGCACCACGCTGGCCGCGTTCCTGCGGGCCCGGCTGGGCGGAGCGAGCTGGTCGCGAGTGCAGAAGCTCGTCCGCAGCCGCCATGTGCTGATCCACGGCAACATCTGCACCGACCCGGCCCGCCGGCTGAAGGAGGGGGAGGTCGTCAAGGTTCTCGAGGCGTCGGCCCCGCGGCTCCCGGGCGCGGGCGACGTGCGGATCGTGCACCTCGACGACGAGGTCGTCGTGGTGGACAAGCCGCCGGGCGTGACTACCACGCGGCATCACGAGGAGCGGTCGTGGCCGG
>JBJTPO010000526.1:0-2723 GCA_046075145.1 Planctomycetota bacterium | reverse complement strand
GGCTTCATGCTCCTGCTGGCCGGCGGGGCCTACCGCCCGCTCGCCAAACGGCTCTCCGAGGCGACGCTGCTCTCCGGAGGAGTGTGCCTGGTGATCATCGGCCTCGGACTCGTCGGCTGCGTGGCTTGGTTCGTGGCCCGTGGCACGCCGGGCGACCGCCTCCAAAACCTCTTTTACCTGGCGTCCGCACTGGCCGTGGCCGGGTTCGCCGGTATCAACCCGTCGGTGTCGGCGCTGATCTCGCGTCGCGCCGATGCCGAACGTCAGGGGGAGGTGCTCGGCGTCAACCAGTCCTTTGCGTCGCTCGCCCGGATCGTCGGCCCGCTCACCGGCATGAGCCTGTTCTCGCTCCACCCATCCCACGTGCTGCCGTATGCCGCGTCGATGGTGCTGCTACTGGCGGTGGCGGCGATCGTGCCGCGGCTCACGAAGGAGCGGGCCGCGAGTCGAACCGCATGAGGCCGTAGGCGTCGAGCCGGCAATAGAGCGTCGCCCGGCTCACGCCCAACAGCGCGGCGGCCTCGGGCACACCGCCCCCGGTTCTCCGCAACGCCTCGACGGTGAGGAGCCGCTCCCAGTCCTCGAGCCGGAGGGTTCCGGCAGTCCCGAGCCACTCCGCCAGCTGACCGCCGCGCACCATGTCGAGCTCGGCCGCCGACAGCGCGAGGGTGCCGTCAACCGGAGCGAGGTCATCGGCGGCGAAGACCTCCGACTCGTCGAGCGGGTCGGTCGTGGCCGCCTGGACGGGCGTGGGATCGGGGGCCGCCTCCCGGGTCGCGATGGCCGCGGCGCCCAGGCCGGCGAGCGTGAGCAGGAGGTCGAAATCCGCAGCGCGGAGGCTCCCGGCGGCGGCCAGCACCGCCCGCATCCGGCCGTCCTCCATCAGCGGGACGCAGGTCAGATGGCCCTCGCCCGGGGCCTCGGCATCGAGCCACACAGCGAGGCCGGCGGTGGCATCGGCCCAGGCCGCGCCGACCACCCGCGCAGTGAGGCCGCTGCCTGGCGGCACGACGCAGACCGGCACGGGGACGCCGCCGACGGCCGGCTCGAGCCAGGCGAAGCTCGAGCCGGCGGTGAACTCGGCGGCCAACTCGAGCGTGGTGCAGACCACGTCCCGCCGCGACGCCGCGGCCAGGAGGCGGATGCCCGCCTGGTAGAGCAGCATCGTCCAGCGGGATTCCTCACCGGCGGCTGAGGCCTGGGCGAGGGCCGCCCCTTCGAGTTCGGCGGGCGGTCCCCGCCGGATCACGCGGGCCGCCGCCGGCTCGTCGTCATGCGGCAGCCGCTGGGCCGAGACCGGCTGGAACACCAGTTCGGTGGTCCCGATCCGGATCTGTCCGCCGGCCGCGAGCGGGGCGGAGGTGATGCGGATGCCGTCGAGCCAGGTGCCATTGCGGCTGCCGAGATCATGGAGCCTCCAGGTGGCCGTCTCGGCATCGAAGCGGATCGCGGCATGCTGGCGGCTGGCCAGGCGGTCGGCGAGCGCCACGAGCGAACCGCTGGCCCGGCCGAGGACATTCCCGCCGGCCGGATCGAGGCGAAAGGCCGGGCCGGCCCGGCCGGCGATCTGGAGCACGACGGCGGCCGCGAGAGCGTGGGTGGGCGGGAGCTCGGACACGGGCGGCCGCGGGAGGGGAGGGGGGCAAGACGACCTTCCTTTATAACCGGAGCTGCCCCGGAGGAATCCGGCGGGAACGGCCGCACCAAAGCCCCCCGGCGCGAGCCGGGGGGATGACGCGAACCATCTCGCACGACCGTGGATCCGATCCCGATCCCAGTGGCGGGCGTCATCGCCCGTGCTCGCGCACGCGGGCCTTCATGTCCCGGAGGGGCTACCATGCATCGGTGATGCCCACTCCCATGCACACGAACGTCACGGCCCCAGCATCGACCGCCCGCGGGGCCTTCGGGCCGGGCCGCGGCGTGCTGGTCGTCGGGCATGGCACGGCCGATCCGGTGGGGGCCGCCGAGACCCGCCGCGTGGCCGATCTGGTCGCCGAGGCGCTGCCGGGCGTGCCGGTGGCACTCGGGTTTCTGGAGGTGATACGCCCCACGATCGCCGACGCGCTGGCCGACCTTGCCGACGCCGGCTGCCGTGAGGTTGTCGCCGCGCCGCTCCTGCTCTTCGAGGCGGGCCACGCCAAACGGGACCTGCCCGAGGCGATCGCGGAACCGGCGGCGGCCCTCGGCGTCGCGGTCGTGCGGGCCGGGCCGCTGGGCTGCCATCCGGCGATCGTCGAACTCGCCTGCCGCCGCCGGGCCGAGGTGGTCTCCGGTCATGAACCGGTGGCCGCCGCCGAGACGGCCCTGGTGAGGGTGGGGCGGGGCTCGAGCGACCCGACGTCGCCGGCGCAGCTGGCCGCGTTCACGGAAGCGACGCTCGCCGCTGAGCCCCGGCCGCGATTCGTGCTCGCTGGCTTCGTGGCCGCGGCGCGACCAACTGTCCCGGAGGCGCTCGCCGAGGCCGGCGCCGCGTCGGGCGGCGGCCTCCGCCGGATCGTCGTGCAGCCGCACTTGCTGTTCCGCGGTCACGTGGAGGAGCAGGTCGCCGCCGCGGTCGCCGCAGCGCGGGCCGGCCGGCCTGAGCTCGAATGGCTCACCGCGCCCAGGCTGGGCCCAGATCCTCTCGTGGCGCGTGCGGTCGTCGAGCGGGCTGCGGAGGCGCTGGCCTTCGCATCCCTCCGCGTCTGAAGCAGGCGGCGGATCGCCGCGGAATCCTGTCT
>JBJTPO010000525.1:0-1864 GCA_046075145.1 Planctomycetota bacterium | reverse complement strand
CGAGGCGGTGGAACTCGCGCTCAAGACCGGCGGCGGCCAGGTGATCGTGGCCGAGGAGCAAGAGAAAGGGAGAGGGGACAGTCCCCTGCGGGGACTGTCCCCGGACCTCGTGCTCTCGAGCCGCTACGCCTGCGCCGGCTGCGGCGCGAGCTACGAGACCCCCGAGCCGCAGCTGTTCAGCTTCAACAGCCCCCAAGGGGCCTGCCCGGCCTGCGAGGGCCTGGGCGACATCTACGGCATCGATGCGACCAAGCTCGTCACGAACCCCGAGAAGACGCTTCGCAAGGGGGCGCTCGGCGTCCTCGGCAGCTACCGCGACATGCCCCGCTGGATGCGGCGGCTCTTCAATGGAGTGGCCGCGCACGCCGAGACCAAGAAGAAGCTCGCCCCCGGCACGCTCCTCGACACGCCCTGGCAGGACCTGACACCGGCCCAGAAGAAGATCTGGCTCGACGGCACCGGCGTGGACGACATCAAGCTTTCCTGGAAGCGGGGCCGGGCCGAGCGGGGCGCCAACACGAAGTTCGAGGGCATCCGGGCGCTGCTGGCCAACCGCTGGCGCAACGCCAAGAGCGGGATCATCCGCCGGATGCTCGAAAAGCTGATGAGCGTGACGCCCTGCCACGCCTGCCAGGGGGCGCGGCTCTCGCCCCAGGCCCGGGCGGTGCGAATCACGACGGCGGCGAAGGGCTGGGCTGCCGCGGGAACGAACGCGGCGAGCAAGAAAGCCGGACGGCGGGAGGACCCGCGCGGCCGCGAGCTGTCGCTCGACGCGCTCTGTGCGTTGCCGATCGCCGACGCGCGGGCGTTTCTCTCGGACCTCGTCCTCGACCCGACGCAGGGCGTGATCGCGGCGGAGCTTCTGAAGGAGATCCGCGGCCGACTGGCGTTTCTCGACGAGGTGGGCCTCGGCTACCTCGCGCTCGACCGCAAGGCCCCCACGCTCTCCGGCGGTGAGAGCCAGCGGATCCGCCTCGCCGCCCAGATCGGAGCGGGGCTCTCGGGTGTGCTCTACGTGCTCGACGAGCCCTCGATCGGCCTGCATCCGCGGGACAACGTGAAGCTCCTGGGCGCGCTCGAGGCGCTGCGCGACAAGGGCAACACGGTGGTCGTGGTCGAGCACGACGAGGACACGATCCGGGCGGCCGACTGGGTGGTGGACTTCGGCCCGGGGCCGGGCAAGCGCGGTGGCGAGGTGGTGGCGGCCGGCACGCCCGACGAGGTTGCGAAGACGGCCGAGAGCGTCACCGGAGCCTTCCTCTCGGGCCGCGATGCGATCGCGGTGCCCGAATCACGGCGGAAGCGGTCGGCCGCGCGGCTCACGCTCCGCGGAGTGCGGCACAACAACCTCAAGGGCATCGACGTCGAGATCCCGCTGGGGCTGTTCGTCTGTGTGACCGGCGTGTCGGGCAGCGGCAAGAGTTCGCTGGTGGGCGACGTGCTCGAGCCCGAGCTGCGGCGGCTGCTCGGTAGCGAGGCGGCCGTGCCCGGCGAATTCGACGCGATCACGGGCGCCGACGCCCTCGACAAGGTGATCGTCATCGACCAGTCGCCGATCGGCCGCACGCCGCGGAGCAATCCCGCGACCTACGTGAAGGTCTGGGACGACATCCGGAATCTCTTCACGATGCTCCCCGAGGCCAAGAAGCGGGGCTGGAAGTCCGGGCGGTTCAGCTTCAACGTGGCGGGCGGCCGGTGCGAAGCCTGCGAGGGCAACGGCTCGGTGCGGCTCGACATGGATTTTCTGGCCGACGTGTGGGTCACCTGTGAGGTGTGCGGCGGCACGAGGTTCTCCAAGGACACGCTCGAGGTCCGCTGGAAGGGGAAGAACGTCGCCGAGCTTTTGAACATGGAGATCGGCGAC
>JBJTPO010000524.1:0-3297 GCA_046075145.1 Planctomycetota bacterium | reverse complement strand
GGTGCTCGTCCGGCTCGGAGAGCAGGGTTTCAACCTGCTCGGAATCAGGCACAGGTTGGAAACCTGTGCTACGTGGGGCAGGCACAGGTTGAAAACCTGTGCTACGGGGGGGCGAGCGCGGGGCGGCCCGTGACCGGGAGCCGGCGTAGGCGGCCAGCGGAGCCAGGATGGCGGAGCGCAGCCGGCTCCGAGTGAGCGGAGGGCAGGATGCCCGCAGTGAACGTCCGGCGAGCGGGCATGGGCGGCCCCACGCGGCGCGGGACGAGTGAGGCACAGGTTGGAAACCTGTGCTACGGGGGGACGTTACTTCACGGCGAGCATGCGCTCGAGGGCCGTGACGGCCCACTTCGCCGTCTCGTCGTCGACCCGGATCACGTTGACGGGGCGGCCCCGCTCCAGGTGCTCCAGGCTCCAGCAGAGATGGGCGAGGTCGATGCGGTACATCGTGGCGCACATGCAGACCACCGGCGACAGAAATCGGATCGTCTGCTCGGGATGGTTCTTCTCCAGCCGCTTGACGAGGTGAAGCTCCGTGCCGATCGCCCAGGTCGTGCCCGGTGGGGCCTGCTCGACCTGACGGAGGATGTAGCTGGTGGAGCCCGTGAGGTCGGCCTTGTCGACCACCTCCATCGAACACTCGGGGTGCACGAGGATCTTCACGCCCGGGATGTGCTCCCGCATCGCATCGACGTGCTCCGGGCGAAACATCGCGTGCACGCTGCAGTGGCCCTGCCAGAGGATCACGCGGGCCTGCTCGAGCCGCTCGCGGGCGTTGCCACCGAGCGTGGGATCGTGCGGGTTCCAGAGGGCCATCTCCGAAAGCGGGATGCCCATCGCCCGGGCGGTGTTGCGGCCGAGGTGCTGATCGGGAAAGAACAGCACCCGCTTGGTGCGGGCGAAAGCCCAGTCGAGCACGGCCCGGGCGTTGCTTGACGTGCATACGATCCCGCCGTGGCGGCCGCAGAAGGCCTTCAGGCTGGCGGCCGAGTTGATGTAGGTCACCGGGGTGATGTCGGCCGTGTCGATCACCGTGCCGAGATCCTCCCAGGCATCCTCCACCTGCTCGATCCCCGCCATGTCGGCCATCGAGCAGCCGGCGGCCATGTCGGGGAGCACGACGGTCACCCGCCGGCCGCCGCGGGCGGCCACTCGCTCAGGCCGGTTGGCGAGGATGTCGGCGGTCTCGGCCATGAAGTGGACACCGCAGAACACGATCGCCTCGCAACCCTCCCGCTCGGCAGCGCTACGGGAGAGTTGGTAGCTGTCGCCCGTGAGATCGGCATGGGTGATCACGCCGTCCTGCTGGTAGTGGTGGCCGAGGATCACGAGCCGCGGCCCCATCCGCCGGCGAACCGCCTCGATCCGCTCCTGGAGCAGGTCGTCGGACAGGGCCCGGTAGGCCGGGAAGAGGCTGGCGAGCGGCAGGTCGAGGGCGGCGGCGGGCATGCGGAAAGTATAGGCCCGCCGTGCGGCGACCGCCGCCGACGCTATACTCCGGCCTCCGCGTCGGGCGGACCCCACAGCACCCCACAGGACAGCAGCGGCGAGATGGCAAAGAAACGGACCCAGAGCATCAGCGCGAAGCGGGCCGAGGTGGAGGCCGCCGAGGCCCTCGGCAAGACGTCCAAGACCAAGAAGAAGGCCGGCGAGAAGGCCCCCAAGGCGAAGAAGGAAAAGGTCGCCAAGGAGCCCAAGAAGGCCGCCGCCAAGAAGCCCAGCCGCCGCAAGGTCGCCAAGGAGGCCCGGATGAAGGCCTACTGGGGCGTGTTCACGCAGGCGATGAAGCGGGTCGCGATGTTTGAGTATGCCGACAAGAAGGCGGCCGACAAGAAGGCCGCCGATCTCGTCGCCTCGTCGCGGGCCCATCATTTCGTCGGGCTCGTGAAGGAGCCGATCACCGAGTAGGCCTGCCGCGTCGGTGGGCCGGAGACAACACGCTTGCCATCAGGGGGTCACCATGCACCGAGTCGTCGCCGCGCTCCTGCTCGTCATGGCGGCCCTGTTCGCAGGCTGCTCCGGGAAGGAGTCGGCCGCCCCGGCCCGCGGCGGCAAGCCCGGCTCGGCGGCCCTGACCGGCCTCGATCCCGCCTCCCGGCTCGATCTCGACAATGGTCGCGTGAGCGTGTTCTCGCCGCAGGGCTGGCGGCGGGCGCCGCGGTCATACGACTATCTCGTCCGTTACCAGTCGACGCCGCAGCTTCCCTATCCCGCCGTCGTCGTTCTCGCGGCTGATCCGCCGCAGGGTTTCGCGGAGGTGACCGGCGAGAACCACGCCGCCTTCGTCGAGGCGTTCTCCGCCCAACTGGCCGAGCGCGAGGGCAAGGGCATCGTCCGCAAGCCGGCCAGGGCCAAGGTGGGCCCGCACCACGCCGTGAGCTGGGCCGCCGGCGGCGAGGCCTCGATCGACGGCACGACCAAGAAGATCGAGCGGGATTGCACCGCCGTCGTCGTCGAAAGCCGTCTCTATACGGTGGAGGCCTGGGCACCCCGCGGCAAGCTCGTCGACGCGGGGCGGGCCGCGGCCCGTGCGGTGGCCGCCGCGCTGGCCGTGCCCTCGCTCGAGCCGGCCGAGCCCCTGGAGCCGCTCGTGCCGCCGTCGGAGCCGACCGACGCGGGCAAGGATGCGACCGCCCTCGAGGGCGGCGGCGACGAGCCGGAGATGAAGGAACCCGACGCGGCTGAGCCGCCCATGGCAGATGCCGTCGAGGCCACGGAGCCCAAAGCCCCCGCGGCCGCCCCCGCTGAGTGACGTGCCAATCGACCCCGCGTCAGGCCCGTGGGTCCTGCCAGTCGCCCCAGGCGGCGAGGTAGCGGGCCAGCCCGGGGCTCGATCCCGCGCGGGCCTCGATCCAGGCCTTGGCCCCCTCGATCAGCTGTTGCTCCCGTTCGAGCGTGATCTCGCCGGCCACCACGCGGCTCCGCAGGAACACGAAGTAGGTGTCGAGCACGTCGCCCCGGCAGTAGTCGTGGATCTCGGCCTTCTTGCCGGCGTCCCAGAGGTCCTGCACCATGTGGCCGGCCACGTCCATCTTGCCGGGCTTGCCGATCAGGTTGGCCGCCAGCGACAGGCCGCCGGCGAACCGGCTCGCGCCATTGTTGGTGAGCCACTCGTGGAGGTCGAAGTGGGCCTGGGTGTTGTAGCGGTTGCGGGGCTGGTCGAAGCTGCGGGCGTCTTCCGCGAACCAATCGGGGATCTGGATTCCGTAGCGAAAGGCGCAGAGCTCGAGCAGCGGCATGTCGAAGCCGCGGCCGTTGAAGCTCACGAGTTGCGGCCGCTTGTACCGACGCCAGCCCTCC
>JBJTPO010000523.1:0-1247 GCA_046075145.1 Planctomycetota bacterium | reverse complement strand
CCGCTTCAGGGCCGCCGATTTGGACTTCTGAGGCTCGCTGTAGGCCAAGGTCACGGGAAGGCGGCTGCGGGTGTATCGAGACGCCTTGCAGGTAGTGTGGGCCTTCAGCCGCTTGGGCAGGTCGTTGGTGATGCCCGTGTAGAGCGAGCCGTCGGAGCAGCGCAGCAGGTAGACGAGCCAGGGGAATCGGGAGCGGCGGGGCGTGGGCATGGACGCCGATCATGGCGTCCTGGCGACGTTACAGAAACAGCGGAGTTTTCTCTGCCGACGTCGGATCAGACGTCGCCTGGGTTCGAGATTGCGGTTTTCTCCACGGAATCCTCGATTCGTTCGATTCCCCGCGGGGTATTTTTGTGCTGCCGGCAACGGCCGCACCGCCCGCGAATGCGAGCGGCGCGGCCGTTTCGCTTGGGGAGCGCATCGCACAGTGCGCGAGCTATTCTTGTGTGTGGCTGTCCGATGGCCGGACGGCCCCGCTCCGGGAGACCTCAGCCTTGCACCCAACCAGCCAGCGGCCCGCGGTATCCGCCGCCATCGCCCTGATCGCGCTCGCCTTCACCGCCGTGAACGCGAGCCTTCGTGCGGCCGAGCCCCAGCCCGTGCCGGCGGCCGAGGCCACGGCCACCGCCGATGCCGGTCGCGATCGCGGCACGATCTATCGCTTCGACCCCATGGATGAAAAGCTCCACCCGGTGAAGGCTGCCGCACTACGGCCGGGTCACGTCTACGGCCGCTACGACTCCGGCCTCGGCCGCTGGGTGTGGAGCAAGGCCGATGCGGCCGGCACCCTCCGCTATGCCATGGGCGAGGGTTCGATCCAGCCGGCGCGGATGTTCGACCTGCCGGGCACGGATGCGGAGCGGCAACGGGCCCTCGAACGCCGCTCCCCCGAACTCGCCCGCCTGTTCACGATCCAGGGCGCCAAGCCGATGCTCCGGCTTGATGCCTCGGGCCGCTGGGAACTGGGACCAACGCCCTGCGTGTCGAGCGTGTTCGACGAGGCCACCGGGCAGCGCTGGGAGTGGCATGGCGACGCGCCCAGCCTCGTCACCCACTCCGGCGGCAGCCGCTGGCGGGTGCAGGACGGCTGGTACGCGCCGTCGTACTGAGGCCGGCAAGGCTCGCCGGCCGCCCGCCAGACGTGCCGTGTCGTTCGCAGCGCCAGATCGCCGCTCAGCCCTTGTACGCCTCGCGGCCCACGTCGGGGGTCACGCCCTCCGGCGTCTCGTCGCTGGCGATGTCGAACC
>JBJTPO010000522.1:0-4903 GCA_046075145.1 Planctomycetota bacterium | reverse complement strand
ACTACACCGGCTTCGGGGCGGGCGACGGGCGGGGGCGGATCATGCTGTTCGCCGACACCGGCGCGGTCTCAACGTCGGGCGAGGTCTTCTTCCCCGAAGACGCCCGGCCCGGCATGCCGCAGGGCTCGCGGACGATTGACTGGCTCGGCGGCGACTTCCGCTACCGCAGCACCGTGGGCCTCGACGATCTCGTCAGTTCGACACAGTATCCGGGCATCAGCGTCGGCATCGGGGCCGAGTTCACGGCTGTCCTCGACGCCGACGGCCGCGTCACCGGGTTCGCGCAGGTGCAGGGCGGCAGCGGCTACTCGTCCGACCTGCCGCCGCTGATCGAGATCGAGGGGCTGGCGACGGCGGTCGTGGGCTCGTACGGCCCGAATGGCTCGATCGCGAGCCTCCGGGTCACCTATCCCGGCGACGGCTACGGTCAGCCGCCGCGCGTGACCATCAAGCCCAACGGCTTCGGCCGGATCGTGAACTCGCCCAATGGGATCGGCAGCGGCCTGAGCACCGACGGCGTCACGCCCATGAACCGCGTGCACATCCGCTCGCTCGGCGGGAAGCTCGTGGCCGTCGCGGGCGCTGGTGTGGGCGACCCGCTCAAGCCCCTCAAGAGCGACGTCGAGACGCTCGTGGCCCAGGCGACCACGACCGGCGGCGTGCACGTGCTCGAGAAGGACGGCCTGCGGATCGGCAAGGACCAGTCGGTCTCGGGGATCTCGACCGTCAACGGCGACGTCTCGATCACGACCTTCGGCGGCGCGCTGGAACTCGGCGCTCCACGCCAGGCGCTCGACGAGGAGGGCCGGCCGCTCTGGCAGGATGCGGCCAAGACGATCCCGATCTACGACCGCGATCCGGTCACCGGCCGGATCATCTACGAAGGGGGCGACATCGCCGTCGGCTCGGCCGATGTCAAGCTCACGGCCGACGACATCGAGGTGAACGTCGATCTCAATGCCAGCGGCGGCTCGGGCACGATCACGCTCCAGCCGGTGAACATGAAGGCCGAGATCGGCTTGGCTGGCACGCGCGCCCGGACCGAGGGCTTGCTCACCAACGGCCGGCTGACGGGCTTCGATGCCACGAAGTTCTGGGGCGGCCGCGGTTACACGACGGCGCCGCTCGTGATCGTCGATCCCGCCGGCCAGCGGGCCTATGCATCGGCCGTGATCGAGGCGGGCGCGGTCGTCGGGCTCGAAGTCATCTATGGCGGCACGAACTACGATCCCAACGACCCGCCCTTTGTGAGCATCGGCGGTGGTGGGATCGCGGGTGCGTTGCCCGCCAACCAGGCCAACGCCCGGGCGATCGTCTGCGACGACGGCGTGATCACGGGCTTCACGATCACCAACGCCGGTTCGGGCTACGTCACCACCCCGACCATTTCCATCGCCTCGCCGGGCCAGGCCCTCGTGCAGGCGGTGCTCGACACGGCCAACCCCGATCCGGTCACCGGGCGGTTCGCGGTCAAGGAGTTCGTGATCACGAACGCCGGCCGCAACAACCAGTCGGCCCCCTTCATCGAGGTGGCCGCGCCCTACGACTTCACGCTCGACTCCGACGAGGTGCAGAAGTTCGCCCAGAGTTTCGCCCAGGTGGTGATCGGCCGGATCGAGGGGCAGCACCTCTTCCATTCACCGGAAGCCGCCTTCGACGGGGCGGTGGTGCTTCGGGCGCCCCGGTCGGGCGGCACGCTCGACGTGGCGAGCTTCAACACCAACGGACCGGTCTCCATCGTCGGCTCGGGCAACACGTTCCACTTCGATTCGGCTGCGGCCACCGTCAGCGGCTCCTCGATCTCGATCGACGACAACGTGATCGTCCACGAGGGCGTCTCCGGGACGGCCACGGCCTCGACCGGCTCGATCGTGATCTTCGGCACCGGCAAGGGCATGATCGACGGCGACCCGACCGGCACCGATGTGGGCGACGACGAAGACCTGGTGCTCGCGGCCCACACGAACGTGCTGGTGACGGGCGCGATCGGCAGTCGCTGGAGGCTCGACGACCTGACGGCGACGAGCGCCACCCGCGACACGGTGGTGTTCGAGCAGTCGGTCGGCCTGACGGGTGATCTCTCGATCACCGGCGGCGCGATCACGATCGGCGGGATCGTGGACGTGGCGGGTGACCTCGTGATCGACGCCTCGTCGATGGTGGCGTTCAACGCGAATGTCAGCGTCGGCGGCGATCTGACCATCACCGGCGCCACGGGCGTGACCTTCGGCGGCACGCTCTCGGTCGGCGGTACGATCACGTTCGTCGGCGTCACCGGTGCCGTGCGGTTCACCGAGCTGGTCACGGCCGACGACGACGTGGCCGTCACGGCCACCACGCTGGTCGAGTTCCTGGGCGGTCTGGCCGCGTCGGGCGACGTGACGATCACGGCCAACGAGGTCGAGCTTCGCGGTGGCATCGCCTCCGTCGTCGGCTCGGCCACGGGCACGCTCGTCATCCAGCCGCACACGGTCGCCCGCCCGATCCGCGTGGGCACCCCGACCGGCAGCGTGCTCAACACGCTCGACGTGTCCGACACCGACCTGGCGGCGATCGCCCCGGGCTGGGCGAGCGTGGTGATCGGCGACGTGGCCGGCGGCACAGGTGCCGTCACGATCGGCTCGATCGGCACCCAGCAGGGCAGCAAGAACTCGTGGATCGGCAACACCACCACGATCGTGGGCGGCTCCGTCACGGTCGCGCAGAAGGTGGACGTCGCCGCCACGGCGGCCTACCTCCAGCTCGTCGCCCGCACGGGTGGCGTCACGGTGAACGCCGCCATCAACGAGACGGCCGCCGAGCGGAATCCCTGGCTGCGGCTCGAGGCCGCGCAGGCCGTGGCGATCAACGCCCCAATCTGGTCATCCCAGACGGTGAGCCTGGTCTCGGGCACGACGATCACCCAGAGCGCCTACGCGCCGATCCACTCAAAGGGTATGCGGGTCTCGGCCAGCGGTGGGGCGACGGCCGTGAGCTCCGGCAACTCCTTCGACACGCTGGCGGTCGAAACAAGCAACGCCGCGATCTCGATCCGTGAGGATTCGGGGTATGAGATCGGCACTGTGGACGGGGTGAGCGGCATCACGGTGGGCACGGCCACGGCCACGCTCGAGTCGCAGGGCACGGTCACGCAGACCCAGCCGATCAACGCAGGCGTTCTTGACCTTCAGGGCGAGGCGGGTAACTGGGTTCTGAACGGTGCCAACGCGGTCGGCACGCTCACGGGCAACACGGGCCGGATCGCCTACACCGAGTCCGGCGCGATCACGCTGGGAGCGGTCATGCTGTCCGCGTCATCCGGTACGGCGCTCTCCATCACCGCCCCCGGCGGGATCACGCTCGGCGGCGACATCACCACCGCCGGCGGCGACGCCCGGTTTGAGCATGCGGTGACGCTCGCGGCCGACGTCGCGATCGACCTGTCGGAGGCCGCCGCGGTCGGCACGGCCCGATTCCTCTCCACGGTGGATGGCACGACGAGCGGCCAGCAGGGCCTCGCCGTGACGGGCAACCTCGTCGCCGATGGATCGATCGGTGTCACGACGGCACTCGAGATGATCTCGGTTTCGGGTACCTCGACGTTCATGAACCCCGTGCGGATCCGCACCACGGGCAACCAGACCTATTCGGGCGAGGCGGTCGGCAACGTGGTCACGGTCCAGGCCGGCGTTGGCTCGAAGGTCGCATTCGCGGGTGGGGCCAGGCTCCTCGGGCTCGAGACGGCCACGACCGACACCGCGGCTTACGACGTGGCCATCACGGGAGCCGTCAACGTATTCACGAATCCGGTCACCTTCACGAACACCGGCGTGGTCACGCTGGGCGACGACGCGGGTGACGCCCTCACCTTCTTCGGCGGCCTGACGAGCACGGTGCCGAGCCTCACGCGGCTGGCGGGCACCGTGGCCACGATCGCCTCGGCGGCCGATTTCGGCACCGTCGGCCTGATCGGCGACACGAAGGTCGAGGCGACGAGCGCCGGAAACCTGACGTTCGGCGGCACCGTCAACGGCGGCTTCGCCCTCGCGGTTCACACCGCCGGCGCGACGACATTCTCCGGTGCAGTGGGTGGCACGACACCGCTGGCCCGCCTCACGACGGACGCCGGCGGCACGACGGCGATCAACGGCGGCTCGATCGCGACGAGCACCGCGGCGGGCCAGGTGTTCAACGACGCCGTGACACTCGGAAACAACACGACGCTCTCCGCCGTCGCCGGCGCGATCACCTTCGCGAGCACGCTCGACGGGGCGAAGACCCTGGCGGTGAACACGCAGGGCCTGACCACGTTTGGCGGCGCCGTGGGCACGACGACGCCACTCGTGAGCCTCACCACCGACGCGGGCGGCACGACGGCGATCAGCGGTGGGTCGATCAAGACGAGCGGTCTGGCCGGCCAGGTGTTCAACGATGCGGTCACGCTTGGCAACGACGCGACGCTGACCGCCGGCAGCCTGGGTGCGGTCACGTTTACGACCACCGTCGACGGCTTCAAGCGGCTGGTGGTGAACACCGCCGGCGACACGACCTTCGGAGGCGCGGTGGGCGGGACCGACCCGCTCGCGCACGTCGAGACCGACGCGCCCGGCCGCACGCTCGTCAACGGTGGCCTGATCCGCACGGCGAGCCCCGTGAGCCAGCTCTACGCGGATCCGGTGCGTCTGGGAGCGGACACGCTCTTCGACGCGCTGAACGGAGCGGCGATCACCTTCTCCAGCACGCTCGACGGCGGCTTCAATGCGACGGTGAACACGCAGGGCCTGACCACGTTCGGCGGTGCCGTGGGCGGCACCACCCCGCTCGTGAGCCTCACGACCGACGCGGGTGGCACGACGGCGATCAACGGCGGCTCGATCAAGACGAGCGGCTCCGCCGGGCAGGTCTTCAACGACGCGGTCACGCT
>JBJTPO010000521.1:0-4907 GCA_046075145.1 Planctomycetota bacterium | reverse complement strand
TGTGGATGGTGCCGCACCGGCGCGGGGGGACCCGCTGGTACGTGTGCACGAAGGTGCCGCTGCGTGACGAGCGCGCCGAGGTGATCGGCGTCGCCGGCGCGATGGAGCGGGTGGACGACCCGGAGTTGCTGTCCCGCTCCTTCGCCGAGTTGATGCCGGTGATCCGCCACGTCGAGGCGCACTACCAGGGCGCTGTCTCGATGGCCGAAATGGCCCGGCTGGCCGGCCTCTCAGCGACCCACTTCAACCGTCGCTTCCGGCAGCTCGTGCGGATGACCCCCACGGCCTACCTGCGGGCTGTCCGCGTGCAGCGGGCCCGCACGCTGCTGGTCACCACGAAACAACCGCTCGTGGAGATCGCCGCGCTCACCGGCTTCACCGACCAGAGCCACTTCACGAAGCGGTTCCGCCAGACCACGGGCCTCACGCCTGACGCCTACCGGAAGAGGTTTCAGGGAAAGCCAGCGTGACTCAATCAGGTTCTTCCGTGGATCGCGTTGAGTGGGCCGGGGTTGCCCATGCCGTCTCGCCGGACGCTCGCCGCGGGCATCCTGCCAAGGGTGTTCGGGACGTGATTGGCCCAACGGTTCGGGCCTCGAAAAAGTGGACCCAGGTTTGCAACCTGGGCAAGCCGGACTGACGAAGTGGTCCGCCAGTGAAGTGGCGAGCCGGTTCAGGCAGGCGGCAAGCCTGCCCCACGGCTGAGGCGACCCGTGTGCCGAACAGGATCGGCATCCTGCCGTTCGCTCGCTCGATGCTGGCCTCGCTTTGGCCATCGTGGCTACGCTTCGCCTGCAGTAGCCCATGACGTTCGGAGAGAGCAGCATGGACAGGGAGCGTCACACCCGTGGGGCAGACGTGCAGTCTGCCAGGGCTCGGTTCGGGGGTGCGTGGTCTGCGATGCCCCGTCCCCGGTTTCGGCAGTTTGCACACCTGCCCCACGGACTGGCGAGATGCCACGGGCAACCTCGGCCTTCAACACCCCTCCCACGAGAATCCCGGATGGGCCAAAAAACCTTGTGGAACACTCGCCGCGGCGATACGTTTTCGCGTGGGAAACAACGTGACTCCCTGAAATCCCGCCCCAGGATTGGATCCATGCCGCATCGCTTCCGGACTGTCTCGCCGTCGCGACTCCTCGCGGTGCTCGTCTGCTGCCTTCCGGGCGTGCTGCGGCTCACCGCCGCCGAGCCCGCGCCCGCACCCATCCACCCGGCCCTCAACGTGCCCGCCGAGGGCTACCGGGCGCTGTTCAACGGCAAGGACCTCGCCGGCTGGCGGGGCATGGGCACCGACAATCCCTACCAGCTCGCCGCCAAGACCGCGGAGGAGCGGGCCGCCTTCTTCGCCAAGAACCAGCCGGGCATCGACGCCCACTGGAAGGTGGTCGACGGCGTGCTCGTCAACGACGGCCAGGGGCCCTACGCGACCACGATCGAGGACTTTGGTGACATCGAGCTGTGGGTGGACTACAAGACGGTGCCCAAGGCGGACAGCGGCATCTACCTGCGGGCCACGCCCCAGGTGCAGATCTGGGACTCGACCGAGAAGGAGAAGTTCACGATCGGTGCCGACAAGGGCTCGGGCGGACTGTGGAACAACTCCGCCGGCGCCCCCGGCAAGGATCCGCTGGTGCTCGCCGACAAGCCCTTCGGCGAGTGGAACCGGTTCCGGATCGTGCAGGTCGGGGCCCGGACGACCGTCTGGCTCAACGACAAGCTCGTGGTGGACAACGCGATCATGGAGAACTGCTGGGACCGGAAGCGGCCGCTCCTGCGCCGCGGGCCGATCCAGCTCCAGACCCACGGCGGGGAGATCGCGTGGCGGAACGTGTTCGTGCGGGAGATCGACGCGGAGGAGGCCAACCGCTGGCTGCGGGACCATGCCGGCGACGGCTTCGTGAGCCTGTTCAACGGCAAGGACCTCACCGGCTGGGCCGGGGCCGTCGACAACTACGAGGTGGTTGATGGCGCGATCCGCTGCAAGGCGGGCGAGGGGGGCACGCTCCATACCGAGGACGAATACGGCGACTTCGTGGCCCGGCTCGAGTTCCGGCTGCCGCCGGGGGGCAACAATGGCCTGGCGATCCGCTATCCCGGGAGCGGTGACACGGCCTATGTGGGGATGTGCGAGCTGCAGGTGCTCGACTCGGAGCATCCGAAATACGCCACGCTCGACGCGCGGCAGTTCCACGGCTCGGCGTACGGCATGGCGGCCGCCGAGCGGGGCTACCTCCGGCCCACGGGCGAATGGAACGAGCAGGAGGTGATCGTCACGGGCAGCCGGATCACGGTCGAGCTCAACGGCTCGGTGATCCTCGACGCCGACCTGGCGGACGTGAAGGACTTCATGGGGGGCAAGCCGCATCCGGGCATGACTCGGACGAGCGGCTTCTTCGGCTTCGCCGGCCACGGCGACCCGGTCGAGTTCAGAAACGTCGCCATCAAGCGGCTCGACTGAGCAAGCCGGTTTCCCGTGGGGCCCCGGGCGCGCGGCCACGGGCTGTCGGAACGAGCATCGCCGTCGGATGGCGGACGCGACGCGCGCCGCCGGGGAACTTTTTGGTTCCCACGGGCATCGAACGTGGCCGGCGGCGTAGACTTCCGCCCTGCGGGCCGGGTCACGGCCCCCGGGTTCCCTTCGCGGCGGAGCAGCACTCATGGGGTCTCGTTTCGGGTCGCGCGGCCTCGCCGCCGGGTTTTTGATCCAGGCGTTCGCGGCCGTGGCCGTGGCCGCTGTCCTCGGAGGGTCTGGCATGGGGTGGCGGGCGCGGGCGGACGAGGTGCCACAGGGACCGCGGGCCGAAGCGTGGAAGAACGTGCAGCGGGCCCTCGACGAGGGGAAGCCGAAGTCGGCGCTCGAGGCGCTGGCCGGTGTCGAGCAGGCCGCGATCGCCGACAAGGCCTGGGCCGAGGCGGCCCGGGCGATCGCCACGCGGGTGCTCGCCGAGACGGGTGACCGGCCCGACGACGATCCCGAGCGGGTGATCCGGCTGGCGGTGGAGATCGTCCAGGCCCCGGCCGAGACACAGGGCGTGCTCGAGGCGATCCGCGCCAACTGGACCTGGGGCTACTACCAGCAGAACCGCTGGCGCTACCAGCAGCGGACGCAGGGAGGGGCCGACGCCCGCGATCTCGCCAAGCTCTCCGAGTGGGACCTGCCCGCGATCGTGCGCGAGATCCGCACGCGGTTCGCCACGGCCGTGGGGCAGCCCGGCAGCCCCGAGCGGAAGACGCTCCAGTCGCTGCCCGTGGCCGAGTGGGACGCGCTCATCCGCAAGGGCTCGATGCCCGATGCCTGGCGGCCGACCGTGTGGGATGTCGTGGCCCGCGACGCGCTCGAGTTCGCCGCCTCCGGTGAGCGGGGCCTCATGGCCCCGGAAGATGCCTTCGAGCTCGACGTCGAGTCGCCGGCGCTCGGCACGCTGGAGGAGTTTCTGGCGTGGCGGCCCGAGGCCGACGAGGCCGTCACCGACAAGGATTCACCGCTCATCGAGGCGGTCGCGCTCTATCGCGGCCTGCTCGTGTTTCACGGGCGCGATGCGGATCGGTCGGCCCTGCTCTCGGCCGACCTCGACCGGATCCTGTGGGCGAGCGGCGCCGCGGTGGGCGAGGGGCTCGAGGACCGCAAGGAACAGGCCCTGCGCGGCTTCATCGAGCGGGCCGGCGACCACGAAACGGCGGCGCTCGCGGCCTTTCACCTGGCGAGCCTCGTGCAGCAGCAGGGCGACCTGGTCGCGGCGCGCACGATCGCCGCCAAGGCCGCGGCGGACCACTCGAAGAGCCACGGTGGGGCCCAGTGTGCCAACCTCGTCACGCAGATCGAGAGCCGGGAACTCGCCGTCTCGACCGAGCGGGCCTGGGCCGCGCCCTTTCCCGCGATCCGGGTCACCTATCGGAACCTCGCCAGGGTGCACCTCCGCGTCGCCAAGGCCGACTGGCTGGGTCGCCTAAAGGCCGGCAAGCCCCACTCGGGCTGGCTCGACGACCAGGATCGGGCCGCGATCCTCGCCCTGCCCGCCGTCCGCGAGCATGCGGCCGACCTGCCGGCCACCGACGACTATCAGCAGCGGGCGGAGGACATCCCCGTGGGCACCGTCCTCGACGCGGCGACCCTCGAGCCGGGCGCCTACTGGGTGATCGCGAGCCACACGGGCGACTTCGGCGAGCAGGACAACGTGGTCGCGCTCACGATGGTCTGGGTCACTCGGCTGGCGATTGTGACCGAGCAGCAGCGGCCGGTGTTCGCGCGGGACGTGGCCGCGGCGCAGGGCAGGCCGGCGGCGGCAGTGCGGCCGGGCCGCCGCCAGCGGGGGCCGGGCGCGCTCGCCGGCTACGTGGTCGATCTCGCCACCGGCGAGCCGGTGAAGTCCGCCGACGTGCAGGTCTACGTGCGGCAGCAGCAGGGCAACCGCCAGGGGTTCGATGAGGCCGCGGTGGCCAAGACCGACGACGAGGGCCGGTTCGAAGTGGAGGCCGAGCAGGGCCGCGAACTGGTGCTCGTGGCCAGGGCGAAGCTGGCCGGTCGCGAGGAGACCGTCGCCAGCGGCTCGACCAACGTCTGGGCGAACGTAATGGCCGACGACGTGAAGTCGATCGTGCTGGTCACCGATCGCGGCATCCACCGGCCTGGTCAGATCGTGTTCTACAAGGGGATCGTTGCCGCGGGCGACCAGGCGGCGGCGAAGTATTCGGCAGTGGGCGGGGCGGCCATCGACGTCGTGTTGACAGACGCCAACGGCCGCGAGGTGGCCAAGGCCACGCACACCACGAATGCCAATGGTTCGTTCCACGGCAACTTCCCGATCCCCGCCGGCTGCCTGCCGGGGCAGTGGTCGATCCAGGCGCGGGGCCAAGGCGTGGGCGGGGCTACGGGCGTGCGCGTCGAGGAATACAAGCGGCCGAAGT
>JBJTPO010000520.1:0-7440 GCA_046075145.1 Planctomycetota bacterium | reverse complement strand
CCCGACTGTTCCGCGCCCGCGGTTTCACGGTGGCGCGGAACATCCCGTTTCATGAGTACGGGGTCTCGTTTCACATCGACGGCTGGGACGCCAAGGCCCGGGTGGGGTTCGAGTTTCTCAGCAGCGAGGATGAGGATCACGACGACCTCTCGCTCCGCGAGTATCAGACACTGATGGCCTCCCAGCAGCGGGGTGAACTGTCGCTATTCATCCTCGACGAGGTCGAGCCGCTCTCGGTGGTGGATCTGACCGGCATGGCCAATGACTTCCTCGACGAGGTGGCCGAGGCGGCCGCGGCCCGGAAGGCCGGCCGCAGGCCCACGGCCGGACAGTCGGCCGGAACAAAGCTGGCCGGCAGGAAGCCGGTGGCCAAGAAGGCCGCAAGCAAGCCTGCCGCGCGGAAGCCGGCGGCCAAGGCCGTGGTCACGCGGGTCGCGGCGAAGAAGCCCGCCAAGCCGGTGAAGAAGGCGGTCGCGCGGCCGGCCAAGAAGCGAGCAGCCAAGAAGCCCGCAGCCAAGAAAAGCCGGTCGCGGTAGCGCGGCAGGGCTCGCGTTGCACCACTCTGCCCACGCCTCAGCGCCGGGATGCTCATGGCCACCAGCCTGCTGTTGCTGCTCGACGACATCGTAAGCGTGCTCGACGACGTGGCCACCATGACGAAGGTGGCCGCCACCAAGACGGTGGGCGTCGTGGGAGACGACCTGGCCCTCAACGCCAAGCAGGTGATCGGGGTCGATCCGGCTCGCGAAGTGGCCGTGGTCTGGGTCGTGGCCAAGGGCTCGGCCGTCAATAAGGCCATCCTCGTGCCGGCCGCGCTCCTGATCGGGTGGCTCGCGCCATGGGCGATTCCGCCCTTGTTGGTCGTGGGCGGGGCATTTCTCTGCTACGAGGGGGCCGAGAAGATCCTGCATGCGCTCGTGCATCGCGGAGCCGACGGAGGCGGGCGCGACGCGGCCGGCCAGCACGAAGCCGCGGCCACCGGCTCGGCGGAAAAGAAAAAGATCGCCGGTGCGATCCGCACCGACTTCATCCTCTCCGCCGAGATCATCGTGATCACGCTCGGGGTCGTGGCGGGCCAGCCCCTCGTCACCCAGGTGGGCGTGCTCGTGGCCGTCGCGATCCTGATGACGATCGGCGTCTATGGGCTCGTGGCCGCGATCGTGAAACTCGACGACCTGGGGGCCGCGCTGGCTCGGCGGCGGTCGCCGGCGCTGGCCGGCCTGGGCCGGGGCATCGTGGCGGCCGCTCCCTGGCTGATGCGAGTGCTCTCCGTCGCCGGCACGGCGGCGATGTTCTTCGTGGGGGGCGGGATCGTCGTCCACCAGTTGCCGGTCGTGCACCACCTGCTGCACGACCTGCTGGGCCGCCTCGGCATCGACACCCACGGCGATGCGACCACGGCGTTGCAGGTGGTACTCAAGTCGGTCGACGCCGCCTTCGGCCTGCTGCTTGGGCTCGTGATCGTCGCCGGGGTGGCGATGGGCCGAAAGGGCCGCTCGCTCGTGGAGCGCACGACGTGACTCACCGCTGGCTCCCGCTCGCGGTGGCCTGGCTCGTGGTGCAACTCGTGGCCGCGGGGCCGCCGGCCGCATGTCCCGTGCCCGAGCAGGAGCCGGTGACCACCACGCTCGTGCGGCGGCCCGGCTGGACGACGACGCGGCTGATCGCCTCGCCCCACGCCACGCAGGCGGCCGCCGCCGACGACCGGCACGCCTACGCGATCTCCAATACCACGGTGGCCTGCTACGACCGCGTCACCGGCCGGCTCCTGCAGGCCGGCACCGCGGCCGACGCCAAGCACCTCAACAGCGGGTTCGTGCACGAGTCGCGGGTGTACTGCGCCCACTCCAACTACCCCGCCGAGCCGCCCGAGAGCGAGATCCGCGTCTTCGATCCGGCCACCGGCGCCCTCACGCTCTTCCACCGCTTCGAGGAGCCGCCCGGCAGCCTCGTGTGGTGCGTGCGGCGCGGCGGCACCTGGTGGTGCTGCTTCGCCTGGTATCGGGCCGACAACGCCCGCACGGTGCTCGTCGAATACGCCGATGGCGGTCTCGAGCGGGAGGCCCGACGGTTCACCTTTCCCGCCGATGTGGTGGCCGACTGGGACGGCATGAGCGCTTCCGGCGGGATCTGGGATGGCGACACACTGCTCGTCTCCCACCACCACTTCCCGGTGCTGTACCGGCTGTCCCTTCCGAACCAAGGGGGCGAACTGCGGCTGGTCGAGGCGCTCGGCTGTCCGTTCCCGGGGCAGGGCATCGCCGCCGATCCGGCCGGCGGCCTCGTGGGGATCGACCGGTTCAGCCGCCGGATCGTGTTCGCCGAGCGGGAGTAGGGCCCCGGTTTTCGAGTTGCTTTTCTCCGGCGGCGACAGGTCTACTATTCGGCTGGTTCCCTGGTGACGGCCGGGGAGAACATCCGTCCGGCGGCGGCTCCACAGTGGCCGTGCGGCCGGGTCCTCGTAGCAAAGGAGGTGATTCAGTGACGCAATGTGACTGTACCGGAGGGCTGCTCTCGTAGCGGCGAGTCGACGGGCCTGCCGTTGACGCAGCCCACCATCACCTCTGACGCGGCCGTTCCACAGGGGAGCGACGCGGCCGAGGAGCCCGGAATCGACCGGCCTCGCGACGGTTCGCCGCCGCGATCACGCCGGTGATGACGAGCGAAACCTACGGCTGCCGCCCCGCGGGCTTCCGCGGGGCGGCAGTTTTTTTGCGCGGATCCATGCCCACCCTCGCCGTCATCCCCGCCGAGACGCTCCGCCTCGTCGAAAGGCTCCATGATCCGGCCGCCTATCCGCACCCTACGACCACGATCCACCTGATCGAGACCCACGTCTCCTGGGTCTTCCTCACCGGCCCGTTCGCCTACAAGCTCAAGAAGCCGCTCGCCCTCGACTTCCTCGACTACAGTTCGCTCGAGCGGCGCCGGCGGTGTTGCGAGGAGGAGGTCCGCGTCAGCCGCCGCTTCGCGCCGGAACTCTACGTCGCCGCCGTACCGATCACCGGCACGCCCGACCAGCCGCTGGTCGGAGGCGACGGGCCGGCGATCGAGTGGGCCGTGAAGCTCGTGCAGTTCGACGAGGCCGACCGGCTCGACGCCCGTTTCGCCGCCGGCCGCCTCACCGCCGCCGACTGTGAGCGGCTGGGCGCCGCGATCGCGGCCGTCGAGGAGGGGCTCGCGGTCTCGGCTCCGGGTGACGCCTGGGGTTCGGCGGCGAGCGTGCACGACGCCGTGGCGATCAACCTCGGCCAGCTTCGCACGCGGCGGCCCGACGCGGCCGAGCGCGTGGGACGGATCGAGGCCTGGCTGTTCGGCCGGCTCGACGCCCTCGCCGACGTGATCGAGCGCCGCCACGCCGCGGGGCGGGTGCGCGAGTGCCATGGCGACCTGCATCTGGCCAACCTCGTGCTCCATGCGGGCCGGCTGACGGCCTTCGATGCGATCGAGTTCAGCCCGAGCCTGCGCTGGATCGACGCGGCCAACGACGTCGCCTTTCTGGTGATGGACCTCGTGTCGCGGGGGCGGCCCGATCTGGCGGCGATCGTGCGCAGCAGCTGGATGGAGGCGGCCGATGACCATGCGGCCGCGATCGTGGTGCCGGTGTACGAGGTCTATCGGGCCGTGGTGCGGGCCGCGGTCGCGGCGCTGCGGGCCGACGACGCCGCGGCCCGGGCCGAGACCGACCGCTACCTGGCACTGGCCGATCGCCTGACGCGTCCCACGCGACCGATCCTCTACGCCACCTGCGGTGTCTCCGGCAGTGGCAAGACCACGCTCGCCGCCAGTTTCGTGGCTGCGGCCAACGCGGTGCGGCTGCGGAGCGACGTGGAGCGAAAGCGGCTCGCCGGGATGCAGCCCGCGGACCGGCCGGCCGATGCCGCCGCCGCGGCTGCGCTCTACGCCCCCGAGATGACGCGGCGAGTCTATCGGCGGCTGGCCGACCTGGCTCGCACGCTGCTGGAGGCAGGTACGAGCGTGGTGGTCGATGCGGCCTGCCTGAAGCGGTGGCAGCGGGGCGAACTCGAGGCGGTCGCCCGGGAGGCCGCCGTGCCGCTCGTCTGGCTCGCGATCGAACTGCCGGACGAGGTCGTGATCGCCCGGGTCGCGGCCCGGTTGGCGGCCGGCGGCGACGCTTCCGACGCCTCGCCCGAAGTCGTGCGCGGGCAGCTCGCCACGCGGGAGCCGATCACGCGCGAAGAACTCGCCGCCGCCGGGTCGCGCGCCCGGCTCGTGAGGGTGACCGAAGCGGAGCTTGCCGACTCCGCCTTCGCGGCCGCGGTCAGCCGCGGGCCACCATCGTCGCCTTGATCCCCCTCACGGTCGCCGCCTCGGGCACCACCTTGGAGGAGGCCTCGAGCGGGTCGCAGCCTGCTTGCATCGGCTGGCCGGTTACGCGACGGGTGGTCTCGCCCCGGGCGGAATGCCCAGGTTGGAAACCTGGGCCCACTTGTGCAGCGGCCAGTTTCGGTCGGCTTCCTTCAGCAGCGGCCGGTCTGGCTGGACCCACTACTGCAGTGGCCCTCGATTGTTTTGCTTCTGTAGCGGCCGAAGTTTCACGTCTTGACCGGCAACGACTTCGCCTTCCGGCTCCCGGTGCCGGCCTCCAGGCACTCGATGGCCCAGACGGGGCCGGATGTCGGCAGGCTGCAAGCCTGTCCCACGGTGGGTCGGGGTTTCGGCAGGCTGCAAGCAGTGCTTTACGGAGCGTCAGGGGCCGGCTGCGGTTGCCCACTCGCTGTAGCGCTTGGCGACCCGGGCCGCCTCGGCGTCGCCAGCGTGCAGCAGCCAGCGGTGCCGGAGCGTGAGGCTTGTTCCCGCCGGCAGCTCGAAGCGGCCGGCGCCCTTCGGAGCCTTTGTGAAGTCGTGGAGCCCGAACGGATTGGCGGCCAACAGGCCGTAGTCGCGGGCGTGCCAGCAGGTGGGATGCCGGAGGTTCGCCGGATGGTCGAAGCAGGCGATGCCCACCGGCCGGCCGGCGAGCAAGCCCGAGAGATCGACCCAGGCGGCGGGCTTGCCCCAGGCCGCGGCGTCGCGGTCGCCGGAGTCGTTGAGGTAATGGCCCGTGGCGGGCGGGCCATCCTCGGCCTGCTTGACGTTGAGTTCGGGTCGGACCCGCAGGGCCATCGTGCCCTCCTTCGTGTCGCCGAACACGAGCGGGCCGTGGCTGGCGGTGATCGTGATGGTGTGGTCGATGATCCGGTCGTCGCCCTCGGCCGCGAAGCCGAGCACACGGCGATCGGTGCAGACGGGCTTTCCATCGGGGGCGAGCCAGCGGCTGGTGGCCTCGATCCGGCCGTCGCCCACGTGGTCGAGTGATCCGTGCTCGATCCGCACCCCTCCCTTGCCCGTCCAGAAGTCGTGGCCGTTCAGGTCGCCGTGGGCGAACCAAAGCGACTCGTGGTGGGGATGGTCGGTGGGATCACCGGGAGCCTTGGGCCCCAGCGGCCAGGAGCGGGTGAGCGTGAGGCCGTGCGGCCCGTGGAGCGGAAACAGCACCGGCCGACGCAGGCCTTCCTGCTGGAAGAGATACTCCGTGAACGGCGCACCGTCGACGGTCACGACCACGCGGTCAGGCCGCCGCTCGAGCGCGATTCGTGAGGCTGCCGCGGGTGCGGTCGGCTCGGTGACTGGCGGCGCGGCGGTGGCTGAAGCGGCGCCCAACAGGAGCGCAGCGACGACGAAACACATGGCGAGGTTCCGTGGGAGGAGGGCAGACCCCGCAACAGTATGCCCCGGCGGCAGGACGGCGGCGAAGGGGGATGCGGGCGGAGCTTTTCGCTGCAGAGGCATGCGATAGACTCTGGATTCGCCAGGCCACGTCGCCACGTGAGACGGTTGGCTCTCGGCGTTCCCAGGAAATCATCGCCGATGACCGTTTCCGAATCGCCCCAGGGGCGGATCGCCGCGCTTGGCCTCGTCCTGCCCCCCGTCGGCAAGCCGGCCGGGGCCTATAAGCCCTGCCTCGTCGTGAGGCCGCTGGCCTATGTCTCCGGGCATCTGCCCTTTCAGGCCGACGGCACGCTCCTCAAGGGCCGCGTGGGCGACGGGCTCGATGCCGACGCCGGCAAGGCAGCCGCCCGGCTCACGGGCCTGGCGATCCTGGCCACGCTCGTGCACCACCTCGGCAGCCTCGATCGTGTGGCGCGGGTGGTGAAGATCATGGGACTCGTGAACTGCCCACCCGACTTCACCCAGCATCCCCATGTGATCAACGGGTGCAGCGAGCTCTTTGCCGAGGTCTGGGGACCTGACCGGGGCGTGGGCGTCCGAAGCGCCTTCGGGGCCGGATCGCTGCCGCTGGGCGTGCCGGTCGAGATCGAGGCCGTGTTCGAACTGGTCTGACCGACGGCTCACACCACCCGGTTCTGGGCCGATCTCGAGCGGGTGGCTCAGGCTTTCTGCCACATCCCGTCGAGCAGCCGCACGACGTCGGCCGCCGCGATCCGCGGGGCCAGCGCTGTCGAGGCGATTCCCGACACGACGCGGGTGTGCTGATGGTCGGTGCCGTCGGCCCGCCGTCGCGAGTTCCTCGTCGAGGGTCGTAAGAAACGGCTGGAGCTGGTCGAGGTCCATGATCGCCAGTGGGTTGAGGCCGTCCGACACCACCACCTGCACGTCGCAGCGTTCGTCTCCCTGCTTTCGGGCCGCGTCAACGGCCGCCGCCGCCGCGGCCGTGAGTCGCTCGCCGGTGGCGGGATGAAGGATGTAGTCCTGCCGGTCGCGCGACTCCGTGGCCAGCATGAGCGCGGCTGCCTGCGACCGCCGGAATCCGTCGTCGAACTCCGCCCAGATGCTCTGCCTGGCGTCGGTGCAGATCCGCCGGATTTCGGCGTCGAGCGCCGGCGCGAGGTCTTCCGGGAGGGGGCCATGCCCCATGGCTAGAAACACGCCGCGACCGCGAACGGCAGCCATCTCCGCCCGGCCCTCGGCGCGAATACCTCGTCGGTCCGCGTGTCGCCCATGGCCCGGCGAAACTGAAGATGCACCCAGCCGGGCGAAGCCGTACTTCCGCGACTCGTGCACCACCATGTCGACGCCCTGGGCGTGCCCGTTGGTGAAGTCGGCCCCTTGTCCGGTCTCGAAATACAGGCCCCAGGGCCCCCGCCGGGAATCAGCGTGGCGGAGCATCTTTTCCAGGGAGAGGTCGAACGTGGCGTTGGCCGCGTCGCTCCCGGCGATGCTCTGAAACCAGACGCCGGTCGTACCCGGCGCGACGGCGTCAACGTCGGCCTGGACGTCGATGTGGGCCAGCACGCAGTGGGGCATCGTGTCGGCGAGGCCGAAGGTATCGAGGATTCCCCGGAGCGTGTCGGACACGGCTCGGACGCTCTCCGGCTCGCTCGACACCGGATTGGTCCCGAGCACCACGTCACCCACGCCATAGGCCCAGCCGTCGAACACCTGCCAGCGGATGTCCTCGGGGTCGTCGGTGGGGGA
>JBJTPO010000519.1:0-7018 GCA_046075145.1 Planctomycetota bacterium | reverse complement strand
CCGTTGGCGAAGATGTGGATCACCGCCCGGGCCCGCGCGGGAAACCGCGGCGGCCGCGGGGCGAGCGTGGAGGGCACGCCGCCGTCGGCGCTGGCCTCGTCGGCCAGGAGGCTCGCCGCCCCGAGCCAGCCCAGGCCGAGGCCGCTCCGCGCGAGCACGTCGCGGCGGGTGACGGCGGCGGTCGAACGCGGCGGCTGGTTCACGAAGCGACTCTCATCGGCATCCTTCCCGCACTCAATCCACGAACTCGAACTCGGCCGTCGCCAGCACGGCCTGGGCCAACCGCTCCCGCAGCCCGAAGCCGCCCTCGGCGGGGCGTGCCTGCGACGCTTGCTTCGTTGCCGCCTGACCCGGGGCCTGCTGGCCCGCGGCCGGTTCGGGTTTCGGCGCTCGGTCGGCCTCCGCGGCCAGCCAGGCCACCGCCATCGCCTGCTCCTCGCTCGTCGGCGGCCGCGACAGGGCGGCCCGCCAGAGCCGCTCGACGAACGCGGCATCGCCGCCGCCGGCCGCCTCGGTCGAGGCCCGGGACGCGAGCCGCCGTGCCGCCTCGACCACCAGGGGGGCGTTGAGTGCGGCCAGCCCCTGCTGGGGCACGGTCGTCCGCGTGCGAACGTGCACCGCGGTGTCGGGGTTTGCGATGTCGAAGATCCGCAGCAGCCCTGGCACGTCCTGCCGATCGAGCCGGGCATAGAGCGAGCGGACGTGCATTCGGTCGGCAGCCAGCGGGTCGATCCCGGGGCCGCCGCCGGCGGCCAGGTCGAGCGACCCCGCCACCGCACACAGGCTGTCGCGCCAGGCTTCCCAGTCGAGCCGGCGGCGGTTGGCGCGGGCCAGGAGGCGGTTATCCGGGTCGGCGGCCACAAACTCGGGACGGATCGCGGCCGACTGCCGCCAGGCGCGGCTGGTCACGATCTCGCGGTGCAGCCACCGCAGGCTCCAGGCCCCCTCCTCCACCAGCCGCCGCGCGAGGTCGTCAAGGAGTTCCGGGTGGCTCGGCGGCTCGCCCCGCAGGCCGAGGTCGCCGGGCGTGGCGATGAAACCGCTGCCGAAGTGGTGCCGCCAGACCCAATCGACGAGCACGCGGGCCGCCAACGGGTTGGCCGGCTCGACGATCGCCTGCGCCAGTTCCAGCCGCCCGCTCGCCTCCCGAGCCACCTCCGCGCCACCGAGCAGGTCCGGCAGCCGCCGGCGGACCGAATCGCCCGGCCGATCGGGGCTGCCGCGGAGGAAGATCCGGCTGTCGCGCGGGTCGTCGAGGTCGCGGAGCACCATCGCCCGCGGCGGGCCCCCAGGCGCCGTGGCCTGGTGGGTCGTGATGTCGCTCCGCCGCTTGCGGTGCTCCCTCTGCTCCTCGATGCGGGCCACCCGCATCGCCTCGTGCGGCTTGACCACGAGTGGCGCGCCCGGGGAGGTGAAGGCGGCGCGGATCGCCGCCCAGTCGGCCGTGTCCTCGGCGCCACCCGCCGCCGCGTGCGCCCGCTGAACCACGCGGGCGTAGGCTTCGGCCAGCTCCCGCGGCGTCGTGGGCCGAGCGGAGAGCAGTTCGTCACGGACGGCCCCACTGACACCCGGAGCACCGGCGGCCTCGAAGCCGGCGAGCAGCTGGGCCGCGGCGGGGGCGAACTCGCCGTCGGGCAGGCGGCGGACGGCGGCCCATGGCCCGAGGATCGGATGATCGGCCTGCGTGCCGTCCACCTTCCGCACGAGCCGATCGACGAGCAGCTGCTCGATCTCGTAGCCGTCGGCCAGCCGCGGGGGTCGGCCGTCGGGCCGGGGCAGCGGCCGGGCGGTCTCCAGCAGATAGTCGGCCGCATGGGCGATCGCCTCGCGGGTCGCCCGCTCGTGCACGGCCCGCTCGTGGGCCTGGAGCCGCTGCTCGAGCGACCGCATGTGCGTGGCGAACGCCTCGGCCTCCGGCCCCGCCGGAGGATCGCCGATCACCGGCAGCTCCGCGGGGATCGTGCAGCTGGCAAAGATCCCGTGCAGGGCGGAGTAGTCGGCCATCGTGACCGGCTCGTACTTGTGATCGTGGCAGCGGGCACAGGCCGCGGTGAGGCCCAGCAGGCCGCGGGTGACCAGATCGATTCGGTCGTCGATGACGTCATGATCATTGCCAAGGAACGTGCGGCCGACCGTCAGGAATCCGAGCGCGGCCAGGTCGGCCGGTGGCACCGGCGGTTCGACCAGATCCGCGGCGAGCTGGAGCGTGACGAACCGGTCGTAGGAAAGGTCGGCGTGCAGGCTCCGCACGACCCAGTCGCGGTAGGTCCAGGCGAAGGGATAGCCCGGGGCCTGGCCGTCGAAGGTGTAGCCCATGGTGTCGGCGTACCGGGCCAGATCGAGCCACTTGCGGGCCCAGTGTTCAGCGTGCTCCCGGGAGGCGAGCAGCTTCTCCACGAGCGCCGCGTAGGCGGCGTCGGAGGGATCGCGACAAAAGGCGTCGGCCTCGGCGGCTGATGGAGGCAGGCCGGTGAGATCGAAGGCGAGCCGTCGCACGAGCTCCCGCGGTGTGGCCGGGGGTGACGGCGCGAGACCGGCTGCGGCGATGTCACGGGCGAGGAAGCGGTCGATCGCCGAGTGGCCCCAGGCGGCCTGCAGCTCCGGCGGAAACTCCTCCGGCACGGGCGGCGGAGCGGGTCGGGCCGGAACCTGGAGCGACCAGTGCGAGGCGAGCGCCTGCCGCAGCCGGGCGGGCATGTCGGGCGGCGCGGCGGCAGGCTCGAGGTCGGTACCGCTGCCGCCCCCCGGTCCGGTCCAGGGCATGCCCGCGGTCACCCACTGCTCGAGCACCACCACCTCGTCCGGCGAGAGGGGCTCGTCGGGCGGCATATCGATATCGCCCGTCCGGCGGACCGCGGCGATCAGCCGGCTGTGGGCCACGTCACCCGCGATGGCCACCGGGCCCGCCTGGCCCCCGGCAAGCAGGGCCGGCCGGCTGTCAAGCCGCAGCCCGGCCTCCGCGATCTTCGGGCCATGGCAGCCTTGGCACTTGGCGACCAGGAGCGGCCGCACCCGGCTCTCGAAGAAGGCCGCGCCGTCGGGGACAGTGGCGGCCGCCGAACCCGCCGCCAAGGCGAAGAGGGCGATCGCGAGGCCGCTCGGGCGGGCGATGCACATGGCGGATTCCACGACCGCGAGACGCTCGGCAGGACACTCGGGAAACCCCGTTCATTGTACCCCGCCGGAGGCCCGTCGGCCCGCTCCGGGGCCGCGAAGCCCCGAAGCCCGGCCCGAGATCGCAGCCCGCTCAGGCCTCGTCGTCGTCGCCGGCCCCCGCCAACTCGTCGGCATACGGGTCGGTGATGCAGACGGCCTCGTCGCAGAACGTGGCCTCGTCCTCGTCCTCGCAGACGAGTGAAAGCAGGGCGTTCTTCTCGCTTTCGGAGATTTCCGCCTCGCGGAAGCTGCGGATGATCTCCGGCACGGGGTCGCGCACCGGGCCGATCAGATCGACCGTCAACCGGCCGAAATGCAACTGCCGGCGGTGGGTGGCGAAGCGATCGCAGAGCGAAAGCAGGTCGTCGCGATTCATGTTCTCCCTCCTTGGACGAAGGGCCGCCTCTGGCCCGTGTGCACTGTCAATCCCAATCCTACGGGGGCAGTCCAGTCCGACCCCGTGAGAATCCTGTGAAAACGAGGACGGATCCACGTACGGAGCAGACGCCGATCCGGTTCAGCGGTTGTCCGGCCGAGAGTCGAGGAACGCCTCCACGGCGACCACGAAGGCGCCGGCCGCGTCGGCGTGCACCCAGTGGCCGGCCCGTTCGATGACGTCGATCGTCGCGGCGGGAAAGAGGCGGTGGATCTCGGCGTGGTGCTCGGGCCGGACGTAGTCCGATCGCCCCCCGGCGAGGAACAGGGCAGGCCCGGTGAACCGTCGCCCGGGGGGAACGGCGGGGAACCCCAGGATCGTGTCGAAGTGTTGCTCGATGGCCTCGAGGTTGACGGTCCAGGCGAAGCCGGCCGGGCCGGAGACGAGGTTGAGGGTGAGGAAGCCCCGCACCAGCGGATCGGGGATCGCCGGGGCGAGCGCCTCCTTCACGTCGAGCCGCTGGCTGAACTCGGCCAGCGGCAACTTCCGCATCGCCCGCACGTACTCGATCGGCGTGGCCGTGGACCGGACCGGCGCGATGTCCACCACGATGAGCCGCTCGACGAGGTCCGGCCGGTCGAGTGCCAGGAGCATCGCGGCCTTGCCCCCCATGCTGTGACCGAGCACGACCGCCGGCCCGCCGACCCGCCGCTCGATCACGGCCGCGACGTCGGCGGCCAGCGCCGGGTAGTCGTGCCGGTCGCTCCAGGGGCTCTCGCCGTGGTTGCGAAGGTCCACCGTGATGACCCGGTGGGCCGCAGCCAGCCGGTGGGCCACGCTGGACCAGTTCCGCTTCGAGCCGAACAGGCCGTGCAGGATCACAAGCGGGCTGCCGGCGCCGCTCTCGCTCACCGCCAACTCGACCGGCTGCGGTTCGGCGAGCCTGGCTGCGGCCGTCATGGCTGGGCTCCGACTCTCGTGCCGGCGCCGACTCGCACGGCCGCGACCAGCGGCCACCGTGGCCGCCCCTCATCCTCCAGCGCCGCCAGCCGCGCGGCGATCGCGCGGGCCTCGACGCTCGTGCGGGTGAGCGTGAAGCAGGCGCTGCCGCTGCCGGTGAGCCGGGGGCAGAGTCCACCGGCCGCGGTCAGGTCGGCGAGCAGGCGATCGATCTCGGGCGCAAGCCCGCGGGCCGGCGGCTCGAGGTCGTTGTGCACAAGCGAGAGCGCGGCACGAAGATCACCCCGGGCCAGGGCGGCGGCCAGGGCCACGGCCTCCCCGGCCCGGGCCCGTGACGGCACGCAGGCTTGGTAGACGGCCGCCGTCGACAGGCCGTGCGGCGGACAGGCGATCACGGCGAACAGGGAACCGAGCGGCGCGACCGGCAGGATCCGCTCGCCGCGGCCGCCTGCGACCGCCGGGCCGCCGGCGAAGAACCAGGGCACGTCGCTGCCGATGCGGGCGCCGATCTCCGCGAGCCGCTCCCTCGGCCAATGGAGCCTCCAGGCCTCGGCCGCAGCGCTAAGCACGGCGGCGGCATCACTCGAACCGCCGCCGAGGCCCGCGCCCGACGGGATGCACTTGGCGAGGTGGATGTCGAGGGCCGGCTCGATCCCCGCCTCCGCGGCGAGTGCCGCGGCCGCCCGGACGACCAGGTTGGTCGCGTCGGCCGGCACGTCACGGGCGAGCAGCCGGCCCTGCGGCGTGGCAAGCGGCCCGGCAAACCGCACCCCCAGCCGGATCCCGGGAGGTCCGCCGGCCGTGACCGTGAGCGTGTCGGCCAGATCGACCGGCACCATCAGCGACTCGATCTCGTGGAAGCCGTCGGCCCGCCGCTCGAGCACCGCCAGCGAGAGGTTGAGCTTCGCCGGGGCGTGGATCGTCACCGCCGCGGCGTGCATCGGCCCGTCACCGCCAGTTGGACACGAAGGCGAGCGTGCCCACGGCCAGGGCCAGCCCCACCGCCACAAGCGCCGCCAGCAGCACCGCGATGCTCCGGCCGGCCCAGAGATCGTCGCGGATCATCTCGGTGCGGTCGGCCCGGTCGAACGATCCGTTCCAGACCGGAAAGGCCTGTTCGTCGTAGACCCACTCGGTGCGTTCCTGGAATCGCTGTTCGTTCATGGCGAGCGGTGAGGGGGCGCGCGGGAGGGGGTATAGTTGGATCGGGGAGAGACACAGAAATCTACCCCGCAGGCCGCTCTCCCGCCAGCCTGGCCAGCCCCTCCCCGCCCCTCCGTCACGTGACCACCCCGCCGCTCCCCGTGATCGAACCCGATCCCGCCCCCGGGCAGCCCCCGGCCGGCGGCCGCGGCCATCTGCTCGACTCCGGCGCCGGCATCGAGCCGTTTCTGGCCGCCCTGGGCGAGCCCGCCTGGCGGGCCAAGGCGATCCGCCGCTGGCTGTTCCAGCGGCGGGCCGACTCGTTCACCGCGATGACCGACCTGTCGCGGCAACTGCGGGAGCGGCTGGCCGAGCGGTTCACGATCTGGACGACGTCGATCGCCGCCCACAAGACCGCCGAGGACGGCACCGAGAAGCTGCTGCTCGAGCTCGCCGACAGCCACCGGATCGAGTGTGTGCTCCTGCGGGACGGGGACCGGCGGACGGTCTGCATCAGCTCGCAGGTGGGCTGCGCGATGGGCTGCGTGTTCTGCGCCAGCGGCATCGACGGCGTGGTGCGAAACCTTTCCACCGGCGAGATCGTCGAGCAGCTGCTGCGGCTCGCGCTGCTTCTGCCAGCCGCCGAGCGGCTCAGCCACGTGGTCGTGATGGGGATGGGGGAGCCGCTGGCGAACCTCGACCGGCTGCTGCCGGCCCTGGCAGCGGCCCGCGATCCCGACGGCCTCGGCATCTCGCAGCGGCGGATCACGATCTCGACCGTCGGCCTGCCCCCCGCGATCGATCGGCTCGTCGAGCTCGACGCCGGCTACAACCTTGCCGTCTCGCTTCACGCGGCTGATGACGAACTGCGGACGCAGCTGGTTCCGGTCAACAAGGCGATCGGACTCGACGCCGTGATGGCCGCGGCCGACCGCTACTGGGAGGCCTCCGGCCGGCGGCTGACCTTCGAGTACGTGCTGCTGGGCGAGGTCAACGACTCCCTGGCCGACGCCGAGCGGCTGGTGCGGCTGCTCGGGGGCCGGGCGGCGCTCGTGAACGTGATCCCCTACAACCCCGTGGCCGGCATGCCCTGGAAGGAGCCCTCCCGGCAGGCGCTGGAGCGGTTTTTGGACGTGCTGACGGCCGCCGGGGTCAACGTGCAGGTCCGCCGGCGCAAGGGTGCTCGGATCGACGCCGCCTGCGGGCAGCTGCGCCGTGCGGCGGCGCTCGAAGCCGGCTCACCGACGACTCTCGATCAGACCAGCCAGCCGATCACGATCACGGCCGCGAGCACCGCACCGAGGATCCCGCCGAGCCACCCGATCCAGTGAACCGTCGCCCGGAGGATCGTCGCCGGATCCTCGTGGTGCGTGGCGGCGAACA
>JBJTPO010000518.1:0-3286 GCA_046075145.1 Planctomycetota bacterium | reverse complement strand
CACCGAGTCGGCCCGCCCCGCCGCCGACTTCCTGGCCGACGTCTGCATCGAGTGGGAGCGGGAGGCGCTGGCCGCCGAGAGTCTCGGCGTGCGGGTGGTGACGCTGCGGACCGGTATCGTGCTCGGCCACGGCGGAGCGCTCGCCAAGATGCTCACCCCTTTCAAGCTCGGAGCGGGCGGACCGCTCGGCAACGGCCGGCAGTGGATGCCCTGGATCCACGTCGCCGACATGGCGCGGCTCTACCTCCATGCCGCCGCCACCGAGGGCATCCGTGGCCCGATGAATGCCGTGGCCCCCAACCCCGTCCGCAACGCCGAGTTCACGAAGGCGCTCGGCCGGGCCCTTCACAGGCCGGCCTTCATGCCCGCGCCCTACATCGGCCTGCGGATCGTGTTCGGTGAGTTCGCCAAGGTGCTGTTCGCCTCGCAGCGGGTGATCCCGAAGGTGGCCCTCGACACGGGTTTCTCCTTCGAGTTTGCCGAGATCGCCGCCGCACTGACGGAGATCCTCGCCCCGGCCGCAGCCTGACGGGCTGCCACGGATCAGCGGCGGCACGCGCGGCGGCGGGCTTCGGTGACGCGGGCCACGGCTTCACCGACCGAGTCGGCGAGCGCCGTCAGGTGCCCCATCTTCCGCCCCCGCCGGGGCTCGAGTTTGCCGTAGAGATGCAGCCGCACGCCGGGCACGGCCAGGGCCGCCGCCCAATCCGGCTCCCGCGGCGCGCGGGCCGGATCGTCTCCCCAGCAGTCGCCGAGCAAGTTGGCCATCGCGGCCGGCGCGACCTGACGGGTGGAGCCAAGCGGCAGCCCGCAGACCGCCCGCACCTGCTGCTCGAACTGGCTCGTCTCACAGGCCTCGATTGTGAGGTGGCCGGAGTTGTGCGTCCGCGGCGCGATCTCGTTGACCAGCACGCGGCCGTCCTTGGTGACGAAGAACTCGACACAGGCGACGCCTACGAGGCCGAGCGCCGCGAGGATCCGGCCGGCCAGCTCGGTGGCCCCGGCCAGCACGGGTTCCGGCAGGCCGGCCGGCACGCTCGAGACGTCGAGAATGTGGTTCGCATGGGCGTTCCGCGCAGGGGCGAAGGCCGCCACCGAGCCGTCGAAGCCGCGGGCGGCCACGACCGAGATCTCGCAGTCGAAGTCGATCCAGCCCTCGAGCACGAAGGTCCGCGACCCGTCGCCGCCGGCACTCAAAGCCTCCCAGGCCGGCTCGACGTCGGCAGGGCAGGCCAGCTTTGCCTGGCCCTTGCCGTCGTAGCCGGAGGCCGCGGTCTTGAGCACGGCCGGCAGCCCCAGCGCTGCGACCGCTTGGCGAAACTCCTCCCGCGACCGCACCACGCGATGCGGGGCACAGGCGAAGCCCTGACTCGTCAGAAACGCCTTCTCTCGGGCCCGGTCCTGCGTGGTGTGCAGGACCTGCGGGTCCGGCCGCACGGTCGTGACCCGGGCCAGGGCCTCGCCGGCGGCGGCAGGCACGTTCTCGAACTCGAAGGTGACCACGTCCAGCCCGCGGCCGACCGTCGCGAGAAACGCCGAATCGTCGTAGGCTCCACCATGCACGCGATCACAGACCCGGGCGGCCGGACAGTCGGCCACGTCGCTGATCGCCTCGACGCGGTAGCCCATCCGCTTGGCCGCCGCCGCGAACATGCTGCCGAGCTGCCCGCCGCCGAGGATTCCGAGCGTCGCGCCGGGCGGAATCGGGCCCCGATCGGCACGCGGGCTTCCTGCCGCCGGCATCGCTACCGCTCCGAGGTACGTTCCGACCAGGTCGAGTTCTCGCCGCTGAGCTCCTCGCGCAGCACGCGGGCCGTCTGCTCGGCGCGGTAGGCGAGGAGCTTGCCGCGGAGGGCAGGATCTTCGAGCGCCAGGATCGCGACGGCCAAGAGCGCCGCGTTGGCGGCCCCGGCCGGCCCGATCGCCAGCGTGCCGACGGGCACGCCCGCCGGCATCTGCACGATCGCGAGCAGCGAATCCACGCCCCGCAGCATCGATGATTCGACCGGCACCCCGAGTACGGGAAGGTGGGTCTGGGCGGCGAGCATTCCGGGCAGATGCGCCGCGCCGCCGGCCCCGGCGATGATCACCTTGAGCCCGCGATCGGCGGCGCCGGTGGCATAGGCCGCGAGCTTCTCGGGCGTGCGGTGGGCCGAGACGACCTCGCAGGCATGGGCCACGCCGAACTGCTCGAGCACATCGGCGGCCCGCTGCAGCGTGGGCCAATCCGACCTGCTGCCCATCACCACGCCCACGAGCGGAGAGGCGGCGGCAGGCGTCATGAGTCGGGTCCGATGCGGGACGGGAGCCGCGGGCCCGTCGTGATTCGCGGCCCGAGAACAGCCATCTTGCTTGTGGCACCGCGGCGTTGCAAGGTGGGGCGATGGCCCGCCCGCTTCCCGAGATCGTCCGCGTCGAATGGCCCGCCGGCCACGCCGCGCCATCGGCCGCGACCGACGCCGCCCTCGACCGGGCGACCGACGTGCTGCGCCGTGGCGGCCTGGTCGCGATCCCCACGGAGACGGTCTACGGCCTCGCGGCAGACGCCCTCGACGAGGCCGCCGTCGACGGCATCTTCCGGGCCAAGGGACGGCCCCCCGCCAACCCGTTGATCGTGCACGTGGCAGACGTGGCCATGGCCCGCTCGCTCGCGGGCCACTGGCCCGCGGCGGCCGAGCGGATCGCCAAGGCCCTCTGGCCCGGCCCGGTGACGGTGGTGGTGCCGAAGGGGGCCACGGTCCCGGATGTCGTGACCGCCGGCGGGCCGACGGTGGCCCTGCGGTGCCCGGCCCATCCGCTCGCGCGGCGGCTGATCGAGCGATCGGGCATCCCGCTGGCCGCGCCGAGTGCCAACCGTTCCGAGCAGGTTTCACCGACCACCGCCCACCACGTGCTCGAGAGCCTGGGGTCGAAGGTGGGCCTGATCCTTGACGGCGGGCCGTGCGACCGGGGCATCGAGTCGACCGTGATCGACTGCACGATCACACCGCCGCGGATCCTCCGACCCGGTCCGCTCACGCGGGCCGAGCTCGAGGCGGCGGTGGGCGGCCCCGTGGTCTGGTCGACGGCCGAAACCGGCGAAGGCGAGCCGGCACGCTCACCGGGCAGCCGGGCCCGGCACTACTGCCCGAAGACACCGCTGGAGTTGCCGGACGATCCGACGGCCCGCGTGGCGGAGCTTTTGGCGGCGGGCCGCCGGGTCGGCTGGCTCGTGCTCACGGCCGGGGGCCGGGCACGGGCGCTTGCCGGCTCGCTGAACCTCCTGGCGGGGCCAACGCCGCCCAAT
>JBJTPO010000517.1:0-4583 GCA_046075145.1 Planctomycetota bacterium | reverse complement strand
CTGCGCCTCGCTCGGCAAGCCCGAGTGGCTCGAGCCGGGCCCGGCCCGCAACCAGCAGCGGCGGGCCGTTCGGTTCGACCCCTTCATGGAGAACGACATCGGCCCGTATGCGTTCCGGCAATACGGGATCATGGACGGCACCCGTCCCCGCGACTACGCGGAGCCCGTTCCGGAGGTCCGTCGGGCGCGGTGGTGGTCGTCACCCGCCCGTCGCTGAGCCGGGCGGCCGGCGAGCGCGGCCGAGCGGAGTGTGTATGATCGGGCGATTGGTTCGCCGTCCGCCCTCCGCTCCCCCACGGTTTCGATGCCCCCTCGCAATGCCCCGCGGCCGACCGGCCCCAACCGTCCCGGCGGGTTTCGTCCGGCTGGACGTCCGCCCCGCAAACCCCTGGCTGCCGGCCGTCCCGGCAAGCCCGAGCCCAGGCCGCCACTGCGATCGGGCAGGCCGCTGCCGGCCGATGACGGCAAGGAGCGGCTCCAGAAGGTGCTCGCGGCCGCCGGCCTCGGCAGCCGCCGCGCCTGCGAGGAGCTGATCACGGCCGGACGGGTCGAGGTCGATCGGACGGTCGTGAGCGAGCTCGGCGCGCGGGTCGATCCGCGGTCGCAGGAGATCCGCGTCGACGGCGAACGCCTGCCCGACCCGAAGCGGGTGGTGTATCTCCTCAACAAGCCGGTCGGAGCCGTGACCACCAACTTCGATCCCGCGGGGCGGCCGCGGGTGGTCGATCTCGTGCCCGGCGAGCGGCGGCTGTTCGCAGTCGGCCGGCTCGACCGGATGAGCGAGGGGCTGATCCTCGTGACCAACGACGGCGATCTGGCCAACCTGCTTGCCCATCCCCGGTATGGCGTCGAGAAAAAATATCTCGTGCAGGTGGCCGGCGTGCCGTCGGCCGAGCTGCTCGACAAGCTGCACAAGGGCGTGCGGCTCGCCGAGGGGGAGGTGCATGCCAAGCGGGTCTCGATCCGCTCGCAGCACAAGCAGAGCGCGGTGCTCGAGATGGTGCTCGACGAGGGCAAGAACCGCGAGATCCGCCGGATGCTCGCCCGCCTGGGCCACAAGGTGCATCAGCTCAAGCGGGTGGCCGTGGGCGGGCTTTCGCTCGGCAATCTGCTGCCCGGCCAGTGGCGGCAGTTGGCCTGGAGCGAAGTCGAGGCATTGCGTCGCGATGCGCTCGCGGCCGTCGGCTCCGAGCCGCTCGGGCCGCCGCCGGGCGAGCGGGGCAGGGGGCCGCGGCGAGGTGCGGGCGGGCCGGGCCGCCGGCCTGCCGGTCGCGATCGAGCGGGGGTACCGCAGGGGCGAAAGCCCGGCGGTCAGAGCCGCGGCGGCCCCCGTCCCGTTGGTGTCGCAGACGGCGAGCGCCGGCCGGCCGGCCGGCCGGCCGGAGCCGGCGGGCAGAGTGGTCGCCCCGGTGGTGGAGCTGGTCGGCCCGGAGGTGGAGCTGGTCGGCCCGGAGGTGGAGCTGGTCGCCGCGACCGTGACGCGGGGGGCGGCGCAGCCGGTCGTCCTCCAGCGGGCCCTCGGCGGCGGAAGCGGGCCGGCAAGGCCTCCGCCTGGCGTGCGGCCAAGAAACGGCCCGGCGGGGACGGATGATGGCCAGCGTGCCCGAAGCCTGCGGCCCTTTAGCGTGCGGCCAACCGGTGAACGAGCCCTGCCACAAGCGGGTGGCCGTCGTGTCCCATCGCCCGATCGCCGACCAAACCTGGCGGATCCGGATCGAATCGCCCTCGCTGGCCGCGGCGGCCACGCCGGGCCAGTTCGCGATGCTCCGGCTCCCGGGCCGCACCGATCCGCTCTTGGCGCGGCCGCTGGCGGTCTACGACATCTTCCCCGGGCCCGACGGCCGGCCGCGGTACGTCGACTTTGTGTATGCGGTGCACGGCCGGTTCACGACCGCCCTGGCGGGCCTGCCCGCTGGCGAGGAGCTCGTGGTCTGGGGGCCGCTCGGCAACGGCTTTGACCCGCCCCCGGTCGCCCACCTGGTGCTCGTCGCCGGCGGCATCGGGCAGACGGCGCTGCTGGCGCTTGCCCGCGAGCGGTCGGGGCGGGCCGGCTACGGCTCGCCGGCCCGCGCGCGGCCGCGGGTCGAGCGGATCACCTTCTGTTGGGGCGGGCGGACGGCCGCGGTGTTCGGCGACGTGGCCGACTTCGAGGCCGCCGGCTGCGACGTGCACCTGGCCACGCTCGACGGTACGGCGGGCGTGCGCGGCACGGTCGTGGACCTGCTCGACTCGCTCGCGGCCGGGGGAAAGCTCGGGCCGGCCGGCGGAATGCGGGTGGCCACCTGCGGCCCCGACGCGATGATGGCGGCCGTCGCGCGCTGGACCGCGGACCGCGGCATCCCCTGCGACGCTTCGCTGGAAACGCCGATGGCGTGCGGCATCGGCATCTGCTTCACGTGCGTCGCCCCGATCCGCGATAATGACGGCGGCTGGGACTACCGGCGGACGTGCGTCGAAGGGCCGGTCTTCGATGCCGCGAGCATCGTGTGGTGAGCGGCGAGAAACGATTCGATCGCACCCGTCGTCAGGCGGACGCCGGCACGGGGGCGGCAACGCTCGAGCTCAGGCGCCGGTCGTCTTCCGGCCCTTCGCGGTCGGAGCGGCGCCGCCGGCCGACAGGCCACGCACGCGGGACGAGAGCCGCGACTTGATGCGGGCGGCACGGTTGCGGTGGATGGTGCCCTTGGCGGCGGCACGGTCGGCCGTCTTCGCCGCGCCCCGCAGCCGCTCCTGCGCGAGGGTGGCATCACCCTCGGAGACGGCGTCGAGCACCTTGCGGATCGAGTTCTTGATCACCGACTTGGCCTGCCGGTTCCGCTCGCGGTCGCGGAGGTTCTGACGGTGACGCTTCTTGGCACTGGCCGAATGGGGCATGGAATCCTCTGGTGAACGGTTGGACGGTGGGGAGAGGGGAAAGGCCGGCCCGCAATCGGTCAGCCTTCCGGACCACCGTTATCCTTCGGCGAACGCAGTTTGTCCAGCCGCTCGGCCACGTCCCGGTACCCGTAGTCCAGGCCGGCCACGGCCGAGAGGTGCTTCTGGGCGGCGTCGAGGTCCTTGAGCCCGGCGGCCAGAACCCCCGCCCGGTAGAGGGCCCGCTTCCGGAGTTCGAGTTCCCGGTCGGTGAGCGCCTCCACCGCCGCCTCGTAGTTCTGCATCGCCAGCGGATACTGCTTGATGCTCTGGAAGCATTCGCCGAGCTCGAGCGAGATCGCCCCCTTGCGGCGGACGTCCTTGAGCGCCTCTTGGAAATAGCGAATCGCCTCGGGGAACTTGCCGGCGGCCTTGAGCCGCAGGGCCAGTTCGTATTTCCAGGTCAGGTTCTCGGGATAGCGGCTCGAGCGGGCCCCGAAGATCTCGAGCTCCTGACGGAGCTGGGACCGCTTCAGCTTCTCGACGGTCTCACGGTTTTCGGGCGTGTCGCTCGCGGCCAGTCGCTGCTCGGCGATCATCACCTTCGACTTGGCCCAGCGGAGTTGGCGGTCCTCGACGTGCTCCCGCACCTTCAGCTCGTTGCCCGATGCGGAGAGCGCCCGCGCCAGCAGCTTCTCGGCCTCGTCGATCCGACCGTCCTGCTCGAAGAGATCGGCAAGTTCCAGCGTGCCATCCACGTTGGCCGGGTTGTCACGCACCGCCTGCATCAGCTCCGCCCGTCGGTCGGCGGCCTTGGCGGTTTCCCCCGTGGCGGCGGCCTGGTTGCCGCCGCGGCCCACGAGCCCCTTGCTGGCCGCGAGCGTCTTGTCCACGGAGAGTTGGGCGATCTCCCGCTCGGCCTCCTCGGCCAGCCCCTTGATCCGGGCGATCCGGCGCCAGCACTCGATCGCCTGGTCGAAGTTGCCCTGGCTGGCGGCGAACCGGCCGCAGTGCCGGTTGACCTCGGCATCGGCCGGGTTCGCGTCGAGGGCGGCTCGGAGGTAGACCGCCTGGCAGTCGACGAACATCAGGTTGCCGCAAGCCTCGGCCATCGCCAGCAGGCAGGCATGGTCGGCCGGGTTCGACTTGAGGATCTCGACTCCCTGCTTGATGACGTCCCGCCACTGGGCGTTCGAGGCCGCCCGCCTCATGCCCGTCCGTCCGCCCACCGAGAGCAGCGAACCGAAGGTGCCGCTCTTCTTGGCCCCGAACTTCCGCCGCAGGGCCGCGACCAAAGCCTGCAGAAAGACCGCGTTGCCCGGGTCACCGATGACGCAGGCGGAGAACATGTCGATCGCGTATTGGGCGTTGCCCGCGGCCTGCGTGCCCGTCCGGAAGCACTGCATCAGCCGCGAGCGATCCGCCGCCGACAGGGCCGCCCACGAGGGGGAGAGGGCCGGGTCGGCGGGAACGGGGGCTGCCGCGGTAGACTCGTTGGCCATGACCGGTAAGGATGCGGGAAGGTGACACGCGCGGGTGCCGCCTGAGAACCATGAGCCGCCTCGACGGCCCGAAACCCGTGAGTCTAGGTTGATTGGCGTTCCCCCTCAAACCCCACCGCGTGTCGCCCCCGCCCGCCCCGCTCGTGCCCTCTGAATCCCCGCTCACTTCCGGCATGGTCACGTTCGTGGGCGCCGGGCCGGGCGCCCACGACCTCCTCACGGTCCGCG
>JBJTPO010000516.1:0-2290 GCA_046075145.1 Planctomycetota bacterium | reverse complement strand
CGCCGTCGGCGATCTGGGCGTCGATCATCGAGTCGCCCATCACCTTGAGCACGAAGTGATTGTCGCGGTGGAACAGCGACTCAAAGTCGATTCGTTCCCGCTGCTCGTCGGCGGCCCGGAGGGTGCCGGCGGCCACCCAGCCGGCCATCTGGAGACCACGGAGTCGGGCCGGTTCGTTGACCAACTCGATGGCCCGCGACATGTTCTTGCCGCGGGTGATCAGCCCCTTCCGCTCGAGTGCCTTGAGATGGCAGACCACGCCGTTGGGCGAGCGGATCTTGAAGGCTTGGCCGATCTCCCGCACCGTGGGGCCGAATCCCCGCGAATGAATCTTGTCGCGGATAAAGGCGTAGATCTCCATCTGCCGATCGGTGGGGCGATCCTCCTGGCTCTCCTCGTCGCTGCACGAAAGACCGAGCGGGTCGCCGCTCACGGCGGCCACGGCAGCGGCGACCCGGCCCCGCTTCGGACGCTCATCACCGCGTGACTTGGTGGTGCGGGTGGTGGAGGTCTTGCGCTTCGACATCGGTGTCTGGCGGCCGGGGCCGCGTCCTCGGGGTGGCGGTATGAGTCTGAACGCAGGTATCTTACTATACGGTCGTTCATTTTCAAGCCCGCCGGGAGACCTTTTCGCCGAGCTACCCGGACCCGTAGATTGGTGCCACCGTCCCCCGTCCCCCGGAACCCGGAACCCGGACTATGCCCAGCCCCACAACCCTTGCAACTCACGCCCTGGGAACCTGGGCTGCCCTGATCTGGCTGGTGGGCGGCTACGCCACGGCGGAGCCGGCCGGGGCGCTGGCCGAGGCTCCAAAAGGCGTCCAGGCGGCGGCTGCCAGCAAGGCGGCCGAGCGGAAGGCGTCGGGCTCGATCGCCCACCTGCGGATCACCGGCGACCTGCCGGATGGCGTGGGGCAGGGGGGGCTCTTGGCGGACCTCTCGCCACGGCTGCATCGGATCGTGGAGCGACTCGACAAGGCGGCCGGCGATGAGCGGGTCGCCGGGGTGCTGCTCTCGATCGAGTCGCCGTCCATCGGTCGGGGGCGGGCCGACGAACTGCGGGCGGCGGTCGGCCGGCTGCGGCGGGCGGGCAAGCCGGTTGCCGCGGTGTTCGTCGGTGGCTCCGCCGCGGCCTACTCGGTCGCCTCCGCCTGTGACAGCGTGGCGATGCCGCCTGCGGCCACGCTCGAGCTGACCGGTGTTCGGGCCGAGATGATGTTTTTCAAGGCGATGCTGGATCGGCTTGGGGTGACTGCCGAGATCCTCCAGGTGGGAGAGTTCAAGGGGGCCGGCGAGCCGCTCACGCGGGAGAGCATGAGCCCGGCCCTGCGGCAGCAATACGAGGCCTTCATCGGCGATCTCTACGAGCAACTGGTGGCGCAGGTGGCGGCCGACCGCAGGCTCGACCCCGGCCGGGTGCGGGAGCTCGTGGACACCGGGGTGTTCACGCCCGAGGCGGCCCGCGCGGCCGAGTTGATCGATGCCGTGCAGTATGAAGACGAGGCGATCGCGGCCCTCGCCACGCAGCTCGGTGTCGAGCAGCCGAAGATCGCCCGCGACTATGCCGAGCGGAAAGTGGACGACGATTTCTCGGGGATCGGCGGGCTGGTGAAGCTGATGGAGCTGTTCTCCGGCCAGAAGCAGGCCGCGGCGGCGGGCAAGGGCAGGCGGATCGCGATCGTCCACGTAACCGGCGAGATCCGCGAGGGTAAGAGCACCGACGACCTCGTGATGGGCGGCTCGGCCGGCTCGGCCACGATCGTGAAGGCGATCCGCGAGGCGGCGGCCGACGACAAGGTGGCCGCGATCGTGCTGAGGATCGACTCGCCCGGCGGCTCGGCGCTGGCCAGCGACCTGATCTGGCGGGAGGCTGAGCGGGCCAAGAAGCCGGTCGTGGCGAGCCTCTCCGACGTCGCGGCCAGCGGCGGCTACTACATCGCTGTGGCGGCCGAACGGATCGTGGCGGCGCCGGGCACGCTGACCGGCTCGATCGGCGTGGTCGGCGGCAAGGTGGCCGTAGGCGGGGCGCTCGAGAAGGTGGGCGTGCACACCGACGTGGTCAGCAAGGGCAAGAACGCGGGATGGCTCTCCATGACCGAGAAGTTCACCGCCGGCGAGCGGGAGGTCTTCCTGGGCACGATGCGAGACGTCTATCGGCTGTTCACGGGCAAAGTGGCCGCCGGGCGGAAGCTCGATCAGGCGAAGGTGGAGTCATTGGCGGAGGGTCGCGTCTATACGGGCCGGCAGGCGCTCCAGGCCGGCCTCGTCGACCGGCTGGGCACGCTCGACG
>JBJTPO010000515.1:0-1006 GCA_046075145.1 Planctomycetota bacterium | reverse complement strand
TTCACGATCCGGCTGCGGAGGAACATGTTTTCCTGCATCGCCTGCCGCCGGAGGTCGAGCCAGCGATGGGCGAGGCGGACCTCCTCGCCAGGCAGGTCGGTCGCCCCCGGCTGGAAGACGGGCGTCTCGGCCTCGTTGAGCACCTCGATCCCGCGGCAGACGACCTCGACCGCGCCGGTCGCGAGCTTGGGGTTGGTGGTGCCCTCGGGCCGCGCGCCGACCGTGCCCGTGACCCGCAGCACCCACTCCGACCGCGCAGCCCGGGCCGCGGCCAGCGTCGCGGCGTCGGCGTCGGGGCCGACCACCACCTGGGTGCGCCCCCAGCGATCGCGGAGGTCGATGAAGATCACCCCCTTGTGGTCGCGGATCCGGTCGACCCAGCCGCAGAGGGAGACCTCGGAGCCGATCTGCTCGGGACGCAGTTCACCGCAGGTGTGGGTTCTGAGCACGGGCCGCCTTTTCGCTGCAGGGAGAAACTCAGGACTCTGAGGGTTCGGCCGTGATCCAGGAGGTCACCAGGATCGCCACGGACAGCAGGATCGCAATCACGGCCAGCGGCACGGCCAGCCGCTGCCCGACCAGGCGGGCGGTATCCTCGCCGAGCGCGTCCCAGCCGAAGACGGCCGTGAGGGCCAGGATGACGAACAGGAGCGAGACGCCGAGCGTCACCCAGGCGAGCACCTTCACCATCGCCGCCTACCTCGCCGTCCGCGGGCCGGCCAACGCGCCGGCCCGGCGGGCGAGCCCGTCGGCGCCGAACTCGAGCTCCAGCTGCTGCCGCTCATCGGGCGAGCCGGCGAGTTCCCGAAACAGCAGGCTCGGCTGGATGTCGTGGTTGTGCTGATACTTGTCGCTCGCATATTCGGTGATGTCGCCCACGATCTGGTGGAAGAAGATCTGGCAGATCGGCACACCGGGATAAATCTTCACGGGCTGCACGGCGAACATCTCGAGCGTCCAGTAGCCGCAGAATCCGACATCGCCGAAGCCCGCGGTGACGTGGACG
>JBJTPO010000514.1:0-2302 GCA_046075145.1 Planctomycetota bacterium | reverse complement strand
CCTGCCCCGACGAGGTCGCGGATCCGCAGCAGCCTCGCGGCCGAGGGTGGCGGGGTAAACTCGCTCCACGACGCATCGACGAGCGCCAGGCCGCGGCGGGTGGGCAGGAGAAAATCGACCTCCTTGGTGCGGTCGCGCCAGAAGGCGACCTCGGCCTGAGGGGCGGCCGCCGCCAGGAGCCGGCGCAGTTCGGCATGGACGGCGGTCTCCCAGATCGCAGGAGCGTGCGGCGAGTGCGCGAGATCCTGCTCGGTCCGGATTCCGAGCAGTGCCGCGCACAGGCCGGTGTCGAGGAAAAAAAGCTTGGGTGCCTTGACGAGCGGTTTGCCCTGGGGCGGCCGCCAGGGCGGGACCAGCGTGATCACGCCCGCCTCGGCCAGCGTGTCGAGCCAGATCGCCGCGGTCGAGCCGGCGATCCCGATCTCGCGGGCCAGTTCAGCCTTGTTGAGCAGCCGGCCTGTCCGACCGGCTGCGGCGCGCAGGAAGCGTTCGAAGTCGTGGACGCTGTCGACCCGGAGTTGGAGCGGCAGCTCGCGGGCGAGATGGTCGGCCACGAGGGCCCGCATGAACTCGCCGACATCGGCCTGCGGATCGGCGTAGAGCGAGGGAAAGCCGCCGCGCAGCAGCCGCTGCTCGATCGTGAGGTCCGGCCGGGCGGCGGAGATTTCGGCGTGCGAGAGGCCGTCGATCCGGAGGCAGCCGGCGCCGTCATCCCACGCCTCGACCGCGGCGGCCGCGAGCATCAGGGGGCGGGAACCGACGAGCACGTACCCCGCGGGCGGGCAGGGCCGAGCTCGGATCGCGCGGGCGACGTGATGCACCAGCCGCGGGGCGAGGTGGACGTCGTCGATCACGACCGGAGGAGGAAGTCCGGCCAGGAAGGCTGCGGGATCCAGGTGGGCGCGAGCGGCTTCGGTGGGGAGACTCAGCGATGCGCGACGATGAGCAGGAAAGAGAACTTGGGAGAGATAGGTTTTACCGACCTGTCTGGGGCCGATGATGGTGAGGAGAGGTGGCAGCTCAGTTGGCTTATTAACGGTGTGGGCAACGGTGCGTTCGATCGGCAGCATCATAGCGTTTGATTGTATCGCACGATTTGCACGGCACGCGATCGTTGTAGCGCCTTCAGCACCAGCCACGGAGGGATGACGCAAACCATGCCGGTTGTCGCCGGCGGCTGGCAGGCGTCACCCCTTGCTTGCGCAAGTGGGCTCTGGTGACGGCCGCAGCGGGCGACGGGTTCGGGCAGGCCTGGGCCTGCACCAGTTCGGGGAGCACCACGAGTGCCGCCCCAGGACGGCCGCTGTCGAGGCGTCACCCGATGCCGCGGCGGATCAGTTCGAGGCACTTTTCGCGAACCTTGGCTGGGTTCACGTTCGGGTTTTTCTTCTTGGCCTGACCGATCAGGCCGGCGGCCGCCTGCTCCTTGCCCCCCTGCACGTCGGCCACGATCTTCGGGTTGGCCGCCAGGAGGTCGCGACAGAGCGACTCGAGTTCGTCGTCGCCGACCGCGGCGATCCCCATGGCGGCCACCACGTCGGCCACCGGCGTTCCGCTCGCGAGCACCTCGGCGAAGATCTCGCGACCGCGACTGGTGTCGAACTCACCCTTGGCGATCCGGCCGATGATGTCGGCCACGACCGCGGGCGCGAGCGGAAACTCCCCGATCGCCTGGCCCCGCTCGTTGAGCGAGCGGAGCACGTCCTGCTGCATCCAGTTGCTCGCGACCTTGCCGTCGCCGGCGAGCGTGGCGAGCTGCTCGTACCAGGCCACGAGTTCGCGGCCCTGGTTGACGAGCACGTCGGCGTCGTAGGCGGAGATCTTCCAACGCTCGGCGAGGGCCTTCCGCAGCACGCTCGGCGGCTCCCCCATCGCCGCCCTGACGACCGCCACCTGGTCAGACGTGACCGTGACCGGCACGAGGTCGGGCTCGGGGAAGTAGCGGTAGTCGCTCGATTCCTCCTTGTGCCTCTGGCCGCGGGTGATGCCGGCCGCGTCGTCCCAGCCGCGGGTCTGCTTGGGCGCGCTGCCGATCTCCGCCCCGGTCGCCTGCCACTCCTCCCACTGCCGGGCGGCTTCGTAGGCGAGCGCGCGCTCGACGGAACGGAAGGAGTTCATGTTCTTGATTTCGACGATCGGTGTCTTGGCGACGGAGCCGTCGGGGCGGGGAATGTGGAGGTTGACGTTGGCATCGACCCGCAGGCTTCCCTCCTGCATGTTGCAGTCGCTCACGCCCAGGTAGACGAGCAGAAGCTTCAGCTCGTTGAGCCAGGCGCGGGCCTCTTGCGGACTGCGAAGGTCG
>JBJTPO010000513.1:0-11283 GCA_046075145.1 Planctomycetota bacterium | reverse complement strand
AAAGATCTTCGACGACTTCGACAGCGAACTCCCGGCGATGACGCAGACGCTGATCGACATCTCCAACTTCACCGTCAACTACTGGTATCTGCTGCCGCTGATCCCGATCGGTTTCATGCTGCTGATCAAGGCGATCAAGCTGATTCCCTACGGTCGCTTCGGCTGGGACCTGTTCCTGCTCAAGATGGTGATCTTCGGCCAACTCGTCGAGAAGAACATCCTCTCCCGGTCGTCGCGGACGCTCGGCACCCTGCTGGCCAGCGGCGTGCCGATCCTCGAGGCCCTCAACATCACGAAGGAGACCTCGGGCAACATGATGTTCGAGCGGCTCTTCCAGAAGACTTCCGAGGCGATCCGCGATGGCGAGGCGATCGCCAAGCCGCTCAAGACCAACTCGATCCCGCCGTTCAACGTCGTGGCCATGTTCTTCTGGACGCTGTTCGTGCCGGGGATCGGAGCCCTGCTCTACCTCACGCGCTACAAGAAGCCGGTCGTGGACAATCTGGTCGTGAACATGGTGGACGTGGGCGAGGAGTCGGGCGAACTCGACACGATGCTGTACAAGGTGGCCGACAACTACGACGAGGAGGTGGCGGTGCTCACGGAGAGCCTGACCAGCCTGATGGAGCCCTTGCTCATCATCTTCCTCGGCGGCGCCGTGGGCTTCATCGTCGTGGCCCTGTTCATGCCGCTGATCAAGCTGATCAACGACCTGTCGTGAGGGGTAGTCCATGCGTCGCCAGGCCTTCACGCTCGTCGAACTGCTGGTCGTGATCACCATCATCCTGGTGCTGATGGGCCTCACGGGGGCGGCGGTGTCCAACGCCCGGGGCGGCCTGAAGAGGCAGGCCACGCTGGCCCTGATCGGCAAGCTCGACGCGGTCATCCAGCAGCAGTTCGCGAGCTACGCGGGTCGCGACGTCGTGGCGGCAACGCCCACGGCCCGAGCGGCCGAGTTGCGGCGGATCGCCACGGGTGACCTGCCCGATCGCTGGGAGGACGTGAAATACATGGCCGGCAACGCGGACCAGTTCACTTCGTCGCACCAGCGGGCGTACATCGCGGCCTGGAACGCCATGAATCCGCCGCCGACCGATGCCTATGCCGGGGCCGAGTGCCTGTTCATGATCGTGATGCGGGGAGGGATCGCCAACTGTCTCGACTGCGGTGATCTCGCCGCCGGCAAGATCGGCGACAAGGACGGCGACGGGGCATTCGAGTTCTGGGACGAATGGGCCAATCCGATCGGCTACATCCTCTGGCCGGGCGCGCTGGAACTGCCGGCCGACAGCGGCACGAAGTTCTTCAGCTCGTCGCTGCCATTCATGCCGGGCGCGAGCGGGCGAGTTCTCCGGCCGCTGATCTATTCCGCTGGCCCCGACGAAGTTGAGGATAACCCGGTGAAGCCTACTCCAGAGAGTCTGTCAGTTGGATGGTACGGCTTTCGGTGTAACCCCGTGCCGGATGACTACCAGGCGGCGTTCCGCACCTCCAACCTTGCTGGTGGACTAGCATGCGGCGATCCGACTCAGAAACCCACGAATGAGTTCGGGAAGCCCCTGAATGGCGCCTCCGACAACCTCACCAACTTCGACGCGGAGGCGAAGCAATGAACCCCTCTGCCACCGCGGGTCGCGTGCCGACGATCAACCTTCGTGCGAGTGCGGCCCGCGGCTTCACCATCGTCGAGTTGCTCGTGGTCGTCTCGATCATGCTGGGGCTGTTTGGATTGATTCTCGTGGGCGCCCGGCCAAGCGTCGGCGGAGAAATTCGCCGGGCCGCCCAGCAGTTCGCATCGGTGCTGCTGGCCGCCCAGTCACGCGGAATCGGCGATCCCGAAGGATCGGCCGTGGTGCTCGAATCGGGGGGCGTGCAGTGCACCTCCGTGTTCGCCGGCGACAAGCCCCCGTTCGGCGTCGGCACCGTCGGCGGGGGGATGCCGCCTGCCGGCGCCGCGACTGCCGCCAGCGTGACGATCACGCCGACCAACGGGGGCGACCCGCTGCGGGGCTACCGGATCCAGTTTTTCAATACCAACCCCACCTTGCCGGCGTCGGCCTGGTTCGGGTTCCAGCCTCCGACCACGGTTCGGCCCCGGCCGGAGGCAGGCCAGTCGATCCTCAACACGGTCTGGCCGACGCCGGTGGGCGGCCAACTCCGGGCCAGGTGGGCCTGCTTCCCGGCCAAGGGACCGCTGGCGTTGGCGTTTCCGAAGGTGGTCGGCATCGAGCTTCGCTACAGCGGCACCGGCGACGATCCGGCGACTCAATGGGGCAACTTGTCGGCCAAGGGTGATCTCGCGATCTCGTTCGACGCGGTCGGCACGGTCGATGCGCTGATGCAGGGCATTGGGAGCACCGCGACGGCCCGGCAGCCGCTCGAGCCGATTTACGTCCTGGTGTCGGCCCGGGCCGACATCCAAGCCGACCAGGCTCTGGCCAACGACCGGTCGCTGTGGGTGGTCATCCAACCGGCGACGGGTCGCGTCACCGTCTCCTCCAACATCGCCCAGGCGGGCAAGGATCAAGTCGCAGTCCGAGCCGCGCGGGCCAACGCCCGCGCGACCATCGCCGCGGGGAAGTGACCATGACCACCACTGAACCACTCGACCCGGGCCAGCCATCGCCCAGCGGCATGACACTTCTGGAGGTGCTGATCTCCTGCGGGGTGCTCGTGGTCGGCCTGGCGAGCATCGCGTCGATGTTGCCCGCGGCCGGTTCCCGGCTGGGGCAGGCCACGACCGAGGACCGCGCCGGCACGCTGGCGGCCAACGCCCGCATGAATGCCCTCGCCCGCAAGCTCGTGGCCTTCGACCTGTTCACCGATGTCAGCAAGTCGATCGGTTTCGGCAAGGGCATGACCACGCTGCCGACGGCCAAGTTCGGCGCCCCGTCGGCAATCCTTGCCCAACGGGTTGACCTACAGCGGGGCTTCCTGCTCGAGGATGAACTCATATTTTCGGCTTCCACGACCGCGCAGACGCCGTCCAACGAGTTTGAAAACGGCCGCCGGTCGTTCAAGGAGGGGCTTTGCTGGGGCGCGACGCTCGTGCCGCAGGCGTTTCCGGCCAAGGCGGGGGCGGCCGCCGTGCTCAGCGTGGCGGTGTTCCGCAAGGAGCCGACGCCGCAAGCGATCGCGCTGACGCAGCATTCGGGCGACCTCTACCGGATGACCGCTGCCGACGAGGCCACGATGAAAAAGTTTCTGAAGAGCTGCTCCTTCGTGCTGGTGTCACCCACGAATACCGCCCAGGTCCCGCGTTGGTTCCGGATCGCGTCGTCGTGGCAAAAGGGCTGCTACGTCGTATTCGCCGATAGCGGCTTCGCCAGCGTTGCCGGAACCGCCCCGACCGTGATCGCTTTCGACAACCTGGTTCGGGTCGATCAATACAACGTGATCCTCCAGTGACCAGACCCACACCAGCCATCGCCCATGGGTCCGCCGGAACAGGGGCCGGCAGCCCGCCGGAGTTCGCCGCCATGAAATCCGCTTCGACGACCGTCCGCGGTCTTGCCCATTCGCCTCGACCGCCGGTCCGCGCCCGCCGCGGCGCCCTGCTCCTGCTCGTGCTCAGCGTGCTCATGCTGTTCATGATGATCGGCACCCTGATGCTGGCCATGGCGATGCGAGCCCGCTCGACGGCCCGGGCGTTCGCCGATGCGGTCGCCGGCTCGGGCATTCGGGCCGCCACCGCCCGCGGGATGCTCGACGAGGCGCTGATGACGCTCGTGCGAGGCACCGCACCGCCAGCCGGCGGCGGAACACCGCCGGCCCGCGAGTCGCTGCTGGCCGACCGCTACGGTCCGACCACGATCGCAGGAACACTCACGGGCATCAGAGCGGCCTTCGGTCCGCTGCTTCAAGTCACCGTCACGCTCCCCAACCCGCCCCCGCCGCTCCAACTGGCGGGCCGGATCCTGACGATCAAGCCGCAGGCGACCGATCCGGCACCGGTCACGAGTTTCCGGATCCGGAGGGTGAGCGGGCAGATCTTTGATTTGGTCCGCCTGCGGACCGTGGGCGTGCGGCCGCTTCCCACCCTGTTTCCCTGCGATGTCTTCGTCAACGGCCGCGAGTTCGCCGGCACGACCGGCAACGAGTCGAGCGACGCCTTCGACGCCGACAACCTGTTCCTGACCCAGGCCTCCACCCAAGGCACGACGGCGACCATCGGGCGTCCCGCCTACCCAGCGGCTGCCGGGCCCGCCGCGGCCCTCACGGTTGACAACGACGGCGACGGCGTGGCCGACGGCGTTTGGGTCAACGACCTTTTTCCGACTCAGGCAGACGGCAGCACGACCAAAGTTTCCTTCCTGGTGCTCGATCTCGGCGGCCGCATCAACTTCAACGCCCATGGCACGATGGCAGCCAATCCCGGCTCCGGCCCCGCGGCGGTCAACGGGTCGGCGCTGTTCTCCGAAATCGGGGTCTGGGACCGGCTGCTCCAGGGCTGGTCGTCGCCGACCGCGCCCCAGCCTGCCGTGACCGGCAACCGCCGCTCCGCCCCTGCGCTGGGCAGCGGCCTCCAAGGGCGGTTTGGCGGCGGCCCGACCGACACCTACGCCCTGCGGCTCGATTTCGACGGCTACCGCACGGCCAGCCGCACGGCTGCAGCCCCAGCCCCCAACGTCTTCACCTGCGGGGAACTCGAATGGGTGCTGCGGCCGTTCGACGATGACACCACCACGCTCCCGCCGCGGCTGGCCGGGCTCCTCGGCAACTCGGCGGAAACGGCGCGGCTGCTCGTCACCACGGACAGCTGGGACACCTGCGGCTTGGTGGGCACGACTGCCGACAAGGTCATGTCCTCGGACCCCGCCAAGCTGCCGGACGACACCAAGGAAGGGCTGCGGTGCAACCTGGGTGGCCGCGTCCTCACGGATCCCACCGCCAAGCAGAAACTGTTCAAGGATCTGCTGGCGATCGTCGTGGCGGCCGGTGCGCCCGACGACGTGAACACTGCCCAGTGGGCGGCCAACGTGGTGGACTTCATCGACGCCGACGCCGACCCCACGGCCAACAGCTACGCCGGAGCCACCCTGACCGGCGTGGAGCCATCGACGCTTCCGGCGACGTTTCGAGACGCGCTCCCCGTGAAGAATCCCGGCGCATTCGAGAGCCCGGCGCTCCTCCTCGCCGTTCCGCCCGGGACGAAGGCCCAAATCGAGTTGGCTCTCAATCCCCCGCCACCGCTTACACCGCAGCCGATCGTGTCCCTGGCCGTCACGCATCCGGAGATCCTGGATGCCGTCACGGTCGCCTCGCCTTTCGAATCCACCGTGTTTTTCACCTTCGGCGGGAATAAGTACTGCCGCTGGCGGGAGCCGGGGCGGATCAACGTCAACACCAGCGACGACAAGGTCTGGGGGGCGATCACGGGCTCGAGCATCCCGAATCCGTTCAAGGCCGGCCCACCAGCCAGGTCACCCTCCGATCTGCTGCTGAAGGTGCCGCAGGTGTTCACCGCCCCCAACAAGGATGTCCGCGCCCTGAACGTCGGCCTGGCGAACCGGCTGGCCAACATCGCCACCGCCCGCTCCGACGTGTTCGCCGTCTGGATCACGCTGGAATGGACCCCGGCCAGCACCAACCCGGTGCCGACCTATCACCGCCTGTTCGCGATCGTGGACCGCTCGATTCCCGTCGGGCATGTGGCGGGACAAGACCTCAATGCCCGCGACACGATCCGCGTGCTGCGGCACCTCGAATGACCGCTGCAGGAGTGACTGGAATGAACACGCCCGGGTGCCCGCGGAAGGGCTTCAGCCTCACCGAACTGCTCGTGGCCAGCGGCATCGGCCTGATGGTCATGGCCGCGGTGGCGACGTTGTTCAGCACCTTCAGCCGCAGCCTGACGCAGAGCCAGTCCACCGTGGAGCTCTCGGCCCGGATGCGGGCCACGGCCTGGAAGCTGAGGCAGGACCTCGACGGCGTCACCTGTCCGGTCAACCCGTGGCTCTCTCCCGACGCCAATGCCGGCTACTTCGAGATCTTCGAGGGCCCGCAGCGGGATTCGACCGCAGGGCAGGGCTCGTCGAACCTCGAGGCCGACACCGACGACATTCTGATGTTCACGACCCGGGCTCCGAACGGCACGTTCTCCGGCCGTTATCTCTCCTCCGACCGGATCATCGAGTCGCCCTACGCGGAAGTGGCCTGGTTTTGCCAAGAGGCGGCCAACCAGCCCGTGGCCGGCACGAAGGTCTACAACCTCCATCGGCGGCAACTGCTCGTGCTCGGGTATGTCGGCCTGACGGAATTTTCCAGCAACTCGATCGCTGGCGCGTTGCCCGTCATCTACCAGGCGTATGACCTCTCACTGCGATCCGAGGGAGGCCAACTCCACCCGAATACCCTCGGCGACCTGACCAAGCGGGAAAATCGGCTGGCGCATGGCCCGACCTTCCCCCACCCGCTCGAGATGGACGCCACGGCACGATTGACCTCGCAGTCGGCCAGTTTCTCCCAGACGCCCCGCGTCTGGGAAGACGTCATTCTCACCAACGTGATCGCGTTCGACATCCGCGTGTTCGACCCGCAGGCCAAGGCGCAGACCTCGGGCACCACGACGCTCTACCCGGGCGATCCCGGCTACACCAGCGGCATGGGGGCTTCGGGGGCTTACATCGATCTCGGCGGCGGCCAGGGCGGGCGGCTCGCGCAGGCGCCGGATTCCAAGTCTGGGCTCGTGCCACCCACGGTCCCGACGGGCGTCGCCACTTACGACACATGGAGCCAGTCCTACATCTTCGGCGGGTTGGGCTTCAACGATCCCACGAGATACGACCGAGCCCCGCCTTACCCCGTGCCGCTGAGCGGAGTCGAGGTGCGGATCCGCTGCTACGATCCGACGTCGAAGCAGGTTCGTCAGGTCACGGTCCACCACACCTTCGGCTCGCCATGAGCTAGGATGAGGTTTCGTCCACGATGATCGATCCCCGGGGAGATGTTCCGATGCCATCCTTCGCTGTCAAGCGTTCCGCCGGCCGCCGCGGTTTCACCTTGGTCGAGTTGCTGGTCGTGATCACGATCATCGCCATGCTGATGGCCCTGCTGATGCCGGCGGTGCAGGGGGCCCGCGAGGCCGGCCGACGGACGACCTGCACCAATCACCTCTTCCAACTCGGCCTGGCGGCAGTTCGCTCCGACGAGCAGTCGGGGTTCATTCCGGGCTGGCGAAACAAGCATTCGCCGACGGGTGCCGTTGTTTCCTGGCCCGTCCCCTTGCTCCCTTTCATGGAGCGAAACGACGTCTTCAAGAACTTGTCTGCGGTCCCTATTTCTTTCTTCATGTGCCCATCAAGCCCGCCCGACAACGCGAGCCAACCGTGGCTCGCCTACGCCGGCAACTGCGGTAGCGGCACGAGCGGCAACAAGTGGGATGGCGTGATGGTCGATACGACGACGGCAGCCAATCGAATGAGCTTCGAAGACGTGGCCAATGCCGACGGCACGCCCTCGACCCTGCTGCTCTCGGAGCGATGCGGCCGGGTCACCATGGCGTTCTGGAGCAGCAGCGTTGCGGCAGCGCCCGCGCCATTCTTCACGAATACGAACTCGGCCGTGCCGGGCTTCGGCATCGTGGGCTCGCCATCCGGGAGGATCGTCAACAGCCCGACCGCGGCGGCTCCGGGATTTTTTAGCCAGCCCTCCTCGAACCATCCCGGCGGCGCGGTGACAGCCTACTGCGACGGCCACACCGGCTTCCTCAAGGACACGGTCAGCGCCCAGATCTACGCGCAGCTCCTCTCGAGCAACAGCGAAGCTTCGACCAAGCTGTGGGGGAGCGGCGGCTACGTCCTCAGCGGCTCCGACCAGCAGTGAGCCGGGCCACGCGGCCTGACCGCTGGGCGGCCGCTGGCAGGCGGCTATAACCGGAGTGTCACCCCGCTCCGCGAGTCGCCGCCATGCCCTCCTCCCCGCCTGCCACCCGCCCCTCCCCGTCCCGTCCGTCCAGCCCCGCCGAGGTTTCGGCTCGCCCGGCCATCGACGTCGGCGACCTCCGCGAGCGGATCGTGTCCCACCCGCTCTACCGGCTGATCGACGGCCCGGAGCAACTGCGGCGGTTCATGGAAAGCCACGTGTTCGCCGTCTGGGACTTCCAGAGCCTGCTCAAGGCCCTGCAGCAGCGGCTCACCTGCACGACCATCCCCTGGCTGCCCACGCCCGACCCGGAGGCCCGCCGGCTCGTCAACGAGATCGTGCTCGACGAGGAATCCGACGCGCTGCCCGAGGGGGGCTCCGCCTCCCATTTCGAACTCTATCTCGACGCCATGCGGCGGGCCGGCGCCGACACCGGCCCGGTCGAGCGACTGCTCGCCGGGCTCCGTGCGGGCCACGGCCTCGACGCGGCGCTCGACGCCTGCGGCTGCCCGCCGGCGGCCGCGGCCTTCGTGCGGCGGTCGTTCGCCGTGATCGATTCAGGCTCCACGCCCGCCATCGCCGCCGCTTTCACCTACGGCCGCGAAGACGTGATCCCCGACCTGTTCCGCGGGCTCGTCGGCAGGCTGGCCAACGAGGATCCCGTCGCCTGGGGCCGGTTCCGCTTCTATCTCGAGCGGCACATCGAGCACGACGACGAGCACCACGCTCCGGTCTGCCGGCGAATCGTGGACCGTCTCTGCGGTGATGACCCAGCCACCTGGGCCGCGGCCTCCGCCGCCGCCCGCGAGTGCCTCGCCGCCCGGATCGCCCTCTGGGACGCGATCGCGGCCGATTTTGAGACCACACCAGCCCGTTGACGGCTCACGTGTACGTGGGTACACGCCCGTGAACTGGTTCGCTGCCGTGTCTTCAGGAGCCCGGAGTCATGACGACCGAACGCATGCTCGAAGTTCTCCGCCAGCGGCCCTTCCAGCCGTTCCTGCTCCACGTCGCCGACGGCCGCACCGTCGCCGTTTCCCACCCGGAACAGGTAGCCCTTCATCCGCAGAGCCGGACCATGATCGTCGATCAGCCAGACGAGTCTTGGCAGATGGTGGATCTGCTGCTCGTCACCGGCGTCGAGTTCCGCGAGTCAATCGCTTCGTAGCGGCAGGCCCCGCGGGTCAGTCGTCTTCGCAGGGGCGGCGGCCTGGCGGGGCCGGCTCATCTGCGGCCGCCGCAGGCCGCGCGGCGGCCGGCTTCGCGTCCTGACCGGCTCCGGGGGCCACGCCGGCTTCTTCCTGCGTCTGCCGCTCTCGCCAGGGCTTACCCGCCTCGTAGCCGGCCAGCTCCGCGGCGAGTTGCTCCTGCACCTCGTCGTCTTCGCCTGCCTGCTCGACCGCCTGCTTGCTGTAATTTCGCGCGGCCTCGAAATCGCCAGTCTCGGCATAGGCGGCGGCCAGCGTGCTGATGATGTGGGCCTCCTCCCACTTCGTCCCTTCGCAGGCCTCCGTCGCCAGCTCGATCGCCCGCTTGCCGTCCCGGATTTCGTCGTCGGGCGACGTGGCCAGCAGCCAGGCCAGGTTGTTGAGTACGCCCGAGTCGTCGGGCTCGAGCGCGAGGGCCTTCTCCAGGTCGGCCAGAGCGGCGGGATGGTCGCCGATCGCGATCGCCGCGTCGCTGCGGCCCCGCCAACAGGGAAAGTTGTCGCCGTCGATCTCGAGCGCCCGCGTGAAGCGGCGGATCGCCTCCTGCGGCTGCTTGGCCGCCAGGTAGAGCATGCCCAGCTGGCCGATCACGGCCGCGTCGTCGGGATCTCGGGCGGCCAGCTTGCGAAAGTCGCGGATCGCGGCCGCGTAGTCCTCCTGCTCGGCGGCGATCAGGCCGCGGAGCTCGAGCGCCCCGGGGGTGTCGGGCTTGTCCTCGAGGATCGTCTCGATGTCGACCAACGCCGCATCGGTGTCACCCGCCTGCTGGTGGATCCGGGCCCGGAGCAGCAGGGCCGCCGGTTTCTCGGGATCGATGTCGATCGCGCGATCGATGTCTTCGATCGCCTGGTCGCGGTCTCCCTCGATCGCCCAGATCCGGGCCCGCTGCAGGAGCGGGCCGATGGCGTCGGGTTCGAGGTCGATCGCTCGGCCGAAGGCCGCCTTGGCGTCGTCGAGTTTTTCATCCATGAGGCAGGCCAGGCCAAGCGCCTCCTGCACGGCGGCGTCCTGAGGATCCTCCTCCGCAGCCACCGTCAGATCCTCGCGGGCGGCGTCGTATTCATCGGCCGTGAGCCGGAACAGGCCGCGGGCCCGCCGCACCTCGGCATCGCGGGGGGAGAGCTCGACCGCGGCGTCGTAGAAGGCGGCCTTCTCGCGGGCGTCCTCGGTCAGGTCCGCGAGCACGAGCGTGGCCTGGGCCCGCTGCAGCCGGTCGTCGCCCAACAGGCCGAGCGCCTTGGCCGCCGCCTGAGCGGCCTTCTCCTTGTCGCCGCCGGGCAGGGCCTGGAGCCGGGCGATCATCAGGTGGGCGCCGCCGATCTTAGGGTCGCGGCCCACCACCTCCTCGAGATCCCGCATCGCGAAGGCCCGGATCCGCTGCCACTGCTGGTCGGGCCGGCCCGGGCGGAAAATCGCCTCGGTGAGCATGCCGGCCCGGTCGATCAGGGTGCCCGTGTAGAGATCCTCCGCAAACTTTCGCGACTCCTCGTCGAGTCCCTTGTCCACCGCCTTGCGGCAGAGCTCGAGCACCCGGGCGTAGTCGTCGAGTTCATGGACCGCGAGCTTGGCGTCGATCGCCTCATTGAGGGACTCCTGGCCGGGGGCGTCGGGAGTCTCGGCCAGAGCCGGTTCGTTGGCCCGGACGACGGACAGGGCCACCAGCAAAAGCCAGCGAGAAATCCCGAAGCGGCAAATGAAGGGCATGCGTACGGCGTCTCCTGGAGCAGTCATAGTATGCGGTAACGAGCAGGAAAGGGGACAGTCCCCGGGGCCGGGGAAAGGGGACAGTCCCCGGGGCGGGGGAAAGGGGACAGTCCCAGGGGCGGGGACTGTCCCCGGGCGGGCTAGAGCGGTGCCGGGAGGTCGCGGCGGGCGAAGATGACGCCCCCGGCCACGTAGGCGGCCAGACCAATTCCCAGGAGCACCGCGTCGTAGCGGGCCAGAAGCCACCAGGCGTCGGGCTGCCCGCTCACCAGCCGCTGCGGCTCATAGGCGTTGAAGACCGAGAGCCAGCCCACCCACTCCAGCCGCTCGCTGAACCGGCCCACCAGCTTCGCCAACAGCGACACCACGTAGAAGCCACACAGGATCCCGATCGCATGGCTGCGGTGGCTGCCGGCCGCCGAGCAGAGGGCGGCCAGGCCGGCCATGCAGACCATCAGCCCGAACACGTTGCCGATCGCGGGCACGAACCGGTCGGGAGCGAGGTCAG
>JBJTPO010000512.1:0-2228 GCA_046075145.1 Planctomycetota bacterium | reverse complement strand
GCGTGGTGGCGCGCGATGTGCGTTGAGACGAACCTTCCCGTCGTTTCCTCCGACGTTGGACTGCTCGGGGTTGCCCATGCCCCCGAGCGAAATGTGGAAGCGAGCGCAGGCAGGATGCCAAAGCGAGCGGACACACAGTGACCGGAGGCCAGGCGGGCACCGATCCGCCGCGGGCGGATTGGTCGCGAAGGGAACGTCCAGCGAGAGGGCACGGGCAACCCCGAGCTACCATGCAAGAGGCCCCGTGAGCCTCGAGCGGGATGGCATGGGTAATCCCGAGCCTGCGTCATCAGGCCCGCGGAAGCGTAGACTGCTCTCATGCACATCCTGCTGACCGGTGCGACGGGCTATGTCGGGGGCGTGCTCCTGCCCGAACTCGAGCGGGCGGGGCATCGGGTGCGGTGCCTCGCGCGGCGGCCGGTGAAGCTTGTCGGCAAGACCGGCCCGCACACCGAGGTCGTGGCGGGCGACGCCACTGACCCGGATGATCTGGCCCGTGCCTGTGCCGGGATCGACACCGCCTACTGGCTCGTCCACTCGATGGAAAGCGGCGTGGACTTCGAACGGGCCGACCGGCTGGCCGCCGAGCGGTTCGCCACCGCCGCCAAGGCAGCGGGCGTGAAGCGGCTGATCTACTTGGGCGGCCTCGGCGCCGATGACGACCGGCTCTCCGCCCACCTCCGCAGCCGCCACGAGGTGGGCGCGATCCTCCGGGCCAGCGGCCTCGACGTGGTCGAGTTTCGGGCCTCCATCATCGTCGGGGCGGGGAGCTTTTCCTTCGACCTGGTGCGGACGCTCGTCGAGCGGCTGCCCGTGATGATCTGCCCGGCCTGGCTGGCCACCCCCACCCAGCCGATCGCGATCGCCGACGTCGTGGCCTACCTCGCGGCGGCGGTGGAACTGCCCCCTGGCCCTCCCAGGATCTTCGAGATCGGCGGCCCGGACAAAGTCTCCTACGGCGCTATCATGCGGGAGTATGCCCGGCAGCGGGGTCTGAGGCGGCTCATGATCCCCGTGCCGGTGCTCACGCCCAGGCTCTCGAGCCTGTGGCTCAAGCTCGTGACGCCGCGGTATTCGAAGGTGGGCAGGAAGTTGATCGACGGCCTCAAGAACCCCACGGTGGTGACCAACGACGCTGCCGCCCGCGAGTTTTCCCTCCGGCCCCGCGACCTGGCCACCGCCGTCCGCGAGGCGGCGGAGCAGGAGGACGGCGCGTTCGCCGGCAAGCGGTGGGCCGACTTTGCCGACGTGGAGGAACTCCCGCGCCGCTACGGCGGCGCCCATGAGGGCTCGCGGCTGGTGGATCACCGGCACACGGTCGTGGCGGTCGCGCCCGAACGGGCCTTCGCGGCGATCGAGCGGATTGGCGGCAGGAACGGCTGGTATGCCGCCGACTGGCTGTGGACGCTCCGCGGATGGCTCGACCAACTGATCGGCGGGCCTGGCATGGCCCGAGGCCGCCGCGACCCCGAGCGGCTCCGGACGGGCGAGACGCTCGACTGCTGGCGGGTGGAGATCTGCGAGCCGCCGCGGCGGCTGCGGATGGCGGCCGAGATGAAGCTGCCTGGCCGGGGCTGGCTCGAGTTCGAGGTGGTGCCCCGCGACGGCGACGTCACGATCCACCAGACGGCGGTGTTCGATCCCCGCGGCCTCGGCGGCCTGGCCTACTGGTATGCGATCTGGCCGCTACACGAGCTCGTGTTCCGCAGGATGCTCGCCGGCATCGCCCGCCACGCCGTGCGGCGTGGACCCTGAGTGCCACCGGAGCGGCATCGGCCCATGGCTTCATGACGTGGAGATCCGGCTCCCGGGCGGTGGCGCCGCACCACAGCGCTCCGCCAGCAGGCAGAAGGCGGGAGGGCTCGATACGGCCCGGGCGATCGCAGGCGGATCACGTCGTCACCTCCACCGGGTGCCCGAGGGGCCGGATCGCGAAGAACGTCTCGTGGATCGCGTCGCTGGCCCGGTTGAGCCGCAGCTGGAAGCCGTCGAGAAAGCCGTGCAGCCCGCCGGCCCCGGCGAGCACCTCGTCGATCGCCCCGTAGTCGAGCGTGGCCCGCAGCCGGCCGAGCCGCTGCTCGGCTGGGTTCGTGTAGGTGCCCTTCGATCCGGCGGTGATCGCCAGCAGCGACTCCTCGGCCTTGATCAGGCAGAAGTGAATGGCCCTGGGAAACTCGCGGTCGAACAGGAGGAAATCGGCGACGTTGCGGCGGGAGATGCGGCCGTGC
>JBJTPO010000511.1:0-2018 GCA_046075145.1 Planctomycetota bacterium | reverse complement strand
CTACCAGCGCTGGTACCTCGAACACATGTTCATGATCGCGCCGGCCTCGGCCTACGTGGGCGAGTGGCTGCAGAGCTTCAAGGATTTTCCGCCACGGCAGAAGCAGGGCAGCTTCAACCTCGACCGGGTGATGGAAGCGGTCACGGCCACCACCGGGGCGGCCCGCTGAGGGCTTCCTCCCGCCTCAATACCGCCAGCCCAAGCCGACGTTCGAGAAGAAGTCGGGCGAGGTGTCGTTGAGCCCCCAGCCCACCCGCAGGCCGAGTTCGAGGTTCTCCGTCGCGAGCACGTGACCGCCGAAACTGGCGTATTGGATATTCAGCGGCACTGCCTTCTGGGAGCTCACGATCGCGAAGTATTCGGCATGCACGTTCCAGCGTTCGCCGAGCGGGATCTTGACCACGCTGGACGGCGCCCACTGGTTGAAGGCATCTGCCTCCTCGAAGCCGCTGCCATAACGCATCGCCGTCGTCCACTCCCAGCCGTTGGCGAACCGCCAGCCGAATGATTCACCCACCACCACCGTCGACATGTTCGACGGGCCGGATACAGGGGTGTAGCCCTGGACGATGAGGGCGGAGCGGGGAAGCCAGCCCTCCTGGTCGGTCGTCTCCAGCTTCATGCCGTAGAGCATCCGGCCCTCGTCCTCGGTCTCGATGTCTTCGCCGCCGAACTCGCTCCCGGAGACGGTTCCCGGACCACCGGCCTCGTAGTTGAAGCCGAGCCGGAACTCGAATCGGTCGCCGACGCCGCGTCGTAGGAGCAGTTCGGGAAAGCTGTGGGCCTCCGGCCCGAGACGGTTGTCAATGAAGGAGTAGGAGGCCTCGAGGATCGAGGCGGCCGGTCCGGCCGTCGTGGGCGCGAAGGTGAACGAGTCGCGGTCGGTCTCGAGTTCCTCCCGGCCGGCCTGGCTCTGGGCAGCGACCGGCCGGTTCGGTCCGCCGATGGCGATCGCCAGCAGCACTCTTGTCGCCCACCGCCGCACCGGCGTCATCGGCTCGCTCCTGAGGGCCTGGCAGCGGCATCGGCGTCGGGCCGGACGCGGCTTGAGCGGCGGGCGATTGCGGCGGGAAAGGGATGAAGGCTGGGCAAGCCGTCCTGGCGCGGCGGCAACGGGGCAAGGCCGGATCTCCGGGCGACCCCTGCCGGTTGCAGGCTTCGCCGAGCAAGCCCCGGCTGTTCGGGTGGTCGTGCCGTCTTCCAAGGTGCTGCTGTTCATGCGGCCGATCTCCTCATCATCCCGTCGGGCGGATTGGAGTCGAGGATCGGACGGCCCCGTCCGAGCTTCACGGTCCGCCACAAGACGGGTGGAGAGCTGCAGCATGCGGGCGGGCAGTGCCATTCGTTCATCGAGCCGGTGGATCGTCACGGCCGGCTTTCTGGCCTGGGGGGGCTGGGTCTTGGACACGGTCGCCCAGGACGACGGCTTCGTCGGCCAGCCGGGCCAGGTTGGCTCGTTCGAGGCGCTCGACCCGGTGCTCAGTGACGAGGTACGGACCGTGATCCCCTCGGGCCAGGACTGGTTCCTGTTCGGCGAGGCGGAACGCGGCGGGGTGTACGGCTGGCTCGACGGCGGCTTCGTCGGCAACTTCGGGGTGCCGGCCAGCAAGTTCAACGGTCCCTACAACGCCATCGACCGTGCCAACGAGGCGATGATGAACCAGGTCTCCATCATCGGCGAGCGAACGCTCCCCACCGACGGCTCGAACGGGATCGGCGCGCGAACCGACCTGCTCTACGGCGAGGACTTCCCCCTGGCGATGTCGCTCGGCTGGGAGACCAACCCCGGCCCACGCGACTGGAACAGCGGCGAGTATTACGGACTGGCGATCCCGCAGCTTTACGCGGAGGTCGGCAACCAGGGCCTCTCGCTCAAGCTCGGCCACTTCTACACGATCGTGGGCTACGAGGGGGTGCCCGCGGTGGGCAACTTTTTCTACCTCAAGAGCTACAGCTACCAGTTCGCCGGTCCCTTTACCCACTGGGGCGGGCTCGTCCATTGGAACGCGACCGACAAC
>JBJTPO010000510.1:0-1513 GCA_046075145.1 Planctomycetota bacterium | reverse complement strand
GGCGTGACGATGCTCACGACGTCGATGTCGGGCCGCTCCAGGACCTTGCGGTAGTCGCCGTACATGTCGGCCTTGCCCTTGCCGATCGCCTGGTCGTTGCGGGCTCGCTCGGCATGCCGGGAGTCGACGTCGCAGACGGCGAGAATGTCGCCGAACTGGCCGTGGGCGTGGGCGTCACCGGTTCCCATGCTGCCCAAGCCGATGCAGCCGATCCGCGGCCGGTCGGTGGCAGCGCGATTGGCGAACGCGGGCTGGGACCAGGCGAAGAACGGCACGCTGCCGGCTGCGGCCCCCGCGGCGGCCGTGGTGCTGAGAAACGTCCGCCGTGAAGTCGTGGTGCGGGCTGCCATGCGTGATGCTCCAGAAGATACGGTTGGGGTCGTGGTTCCTGACGACGACCCCATCCGCAGGAATGTAGCCGAGAAGAAGATCAACGGGAAACCATCGCCGCGTGCAGGATCTCGGCGGGGTGGAGGGCTCGGCGCCCCGTTCCATCGGCGATCTGGTGGCGGCAGCTCGTGCCGGGGGCGGCCAGGATCGTGCCGTGAGCCGCCGCCCGCACGGCGGGAAAGAGCACGAGTTCGCCGATCTTCATCGAGACCTCGAAGTGTTCCCGCTCGTAGCCGAAGGAGCCCGCCATCCCGCAGCAGCCGCTCGGGATCACCTCCGCGGAGTAGTTCCTCGGCAGCGAGAGGATCGAGACGGTGGAATCCATGCTCGCGAGCGCCTTCTGATGGCAGTGGCCGTGGATGAGCACCCGCCGGGAGTCGGTGGTGAAGGCGTCGGGGCCGATTCGGCCCGCGGCGGCCGCGCGGGCCAGGAACTCGTCCAGCAGCAGCACGCCGCTGGCAAGCCGTCGGGCCTGCTCCACGAGCGGCTCCGGCACGAGGTCGGGGTACTCGTCGCGAAAGGAGAGGATCGCCGAGGGCTCCACGCCCACGAGCGGCTCGGCGGCCGAGACCACGCCCGCGAGCAGTTCGACGTTGCGCATTGCAAGGTCGCGGGCCTCCCGCACGAGCCCCTTCGAAAACTGCGCCCGGCCGCTGTCCACATGCTCCGGGATCACCACCTCCCAGCCGAGCCGCTCGAGCAGTTCCACAGCCTTGATGCCGATCCCGGCGTCGAGCGTGTCGGTGAACTCGTCGGCGAAGAAGTGCACGCGACCCAGCTGCCCTGAGCCCGCATTGCCACCCCGCCGCCGCCACCACGCTCGCAGCGTGGTGCCCGGCAACCGTGGCAGCGATCTCGCCTGTGCGAAGCCGAGGGCACGCTTCACGACCGCCGAGACGCCCGGCGCCGTCACCGCGAGGTTATAGAGCCAGGGCGCGACCGCCGCCCGCCGGAGCATCACCGCCGAGCCGGCGATTGCGCGGCTCCGCCAGGGCACGCCGCGGGCGTCGTGGCGATGCTGCTCCCACTCAGCCTTGAGTCGGGCCATGTCCACGTTCGACGGGCACTCGCTCTGGCAGGCCTTGCAGGAGAGGCAGAGGTCCATCACGGCGGCGAGTTCCGG
>JBJTPO010000509.1:0-1538 GCA_046075145.1 Planctomycetota bacterium | reverse complement strand
CCTGCTCCTCGCGGACCCGCATCGTCTTCACGATCCGGTCCACCACGAGTTCCACGTTCATCACCGGCTTGATCCGGGTGGTGCCGTCGGGGGCGGTCACCGTCTCCTCGCTGCGGTACTTGCCGTGGATGTCTTCCACGCTCATCACCAGGCTCGCCTCGCCCGCGATCGCGGCCCCGTAGGAGAGCCAGCCGGCGCTGCGGCCCATCGTCTCGCAGAGGAAGTAGCCGCGGCTGGCCTCCGCGTCGTAGAGCAGGTTGCGGATCTCGCCGCCGAGCGTGTCGACCGCCGTGAAGTAGCCGAAGGTGAAGTCGATGCCCATGTAGTCGTTGTCGATCGTCTTGGGCAGGTGCACGACCGGCATCCGCGGTGCGTCAGCCGGCAGGCGGTCCTGGTACATCTTGAACTTGTTGGCCGTCTTGAGCGTGTCGTCGCCGCCGATCGAGATCAGGGCTTCGACGCCGAGGCTCCGCAGGCCGGCGTAGACGTTGGCCAGCGGCCGCGACCGCTCCGGGTCGTCGAGGTGGGCCGGCGAGGAGACGTGCTTGCCGGGGTTCGTGCGGGCGGTGCCGAGCATGATGCCCTGGCCGCTGCGGGTGCGCTTCAGGAACTCGGGCGTGATCTTGATGTAGTCGCGGCCGGCCACGAGCGGCTGGGCCGGCGAAAAGTCGGCCAGCGACGAATAGCCGTGCTTCATCCCGATCACCTCGGTGCCCTGCCGCATGAACGACGTCGCCGCCGTCGAGATCACCGCGTTGGCCCCCGGGGCCGGGCCGCCGGCAAACAGGATCGCGACGCGGCGGAAGTGGTGGGCGGGCTGAGGCGGGCGGGAGAGCGACTCGGTCATGGCGGGTTCCTGGGTTCAGCCGACGAGGGTTCAGCCGGCCAGCATTCGTTCGACGAACGTGGTGTCGACCTGGGCCTCGTGGAAGGCGGTGTTGGCGAGGAGTTCGAGGTGGAGCGGCACGGTCGTGGCGATCCCGGCTACGCGGAGTTCCCTGAGGGCGCGGGTCATCGTGTCGATCGCGTCCTTGCGGGTCGGCTGGTGGACGATCAACTTGCCCACGAGCGAGTCGTAGTGGGGGGGCACCACGTAGCCGGTCGTGGCGTGGGAATCCCAGCGGACACCGAAACCACCGGGGGCGATGATCCGCTCGATCCGGCCCGGGTTGGGGCGGAAGTTGTGGGCGGGATCCTCGGCGTTGATCCGGCACTCGATGGCATGGCCACGGGGCACGATCTGTTCCTGCTTGAGCGCAAGCTTCTCGCCGGCGGCGACACGAATCTGGGCCTTCACCAGGTCGATGCCCGTCACCATCTCGCTGACGGGATGCTCGACCTGGATTCGGGCGTTGACCTCGATGAAATAAAAGTTGTCTTCCTGATCGACGATGAACTCGACCGTGCCGGCCGAGTAGTAACCGGCCGTCTTGGCCAGCCGTACCGCCGCCGCCGCCATCGCCTCGCGGGTGGCCTGCGGGAGCCGGGGCGACGGGCTCTCCTCGATCAGTTTTTGGTGCCGACGCTGGGTCGAGCAG
>JBJTPO010000508.1:0-1396 GCA_046075145.1 Planctomycetota bacterium | reverse complement strand
CCGACGGATTGATCGCCAACCGGATCGCCTCGCCACCATCGGCCGGCTCGTCGTACGAAAGCCGGACGAGCGCAGGCCCGGGAGACTCGGCCGTGGCCGCCTGCACGAGCGACTCGTCCCCCGCCGCTTCGATCGGCCGGGCCGCCGGATCGATGACGGCGGCGGCGGGGGGCAGCGACAGGCCGCTGCCGGCGTCGGTGCTCGATGGCGCACGGCCCGGCTCGGCCGGCAGCGGCGGCACGCCCTCGAGCGTCGGGGGTGCCAGATCGACGGGCGGTCCGCCGCCACGGGGGGCGGGGCCGCCGCGCGGCAGCCGCGGCGCGTCGGGAATCTCGATCGCCGGCGGAACACTGGTGGCGGGTGGTACGCCGGGCGCCCGCGGCCGGCGGCCGCGGGACGGCGCCGCCGGGTCGGCGTCGGAGACGCCCAGCTGCCGCCGCAGGCTCGAGTTCTCCCCGGCCACGTACTCGAGCCGCGCGCACTTCTCGGCCAGCTCGTCCTGGAGCTGATAGATCTGGTCCTCTTGATAGCGCAACTCCCGCTCGAGAAGCTGCTGGTTGAGATCACTCTTGCAGCCCGTGGAGAATGCCGCGAGCGCGGTGGCGAGCGCGAGACCGCAGCGCCGTCTCCAAAAAGCATCGCGGGAAGGGCACACCTGGCCCACCGAGATGCGCGGATGCATCTCAATCGTCGGCCAAGCAGTGTCCGCGGGTTGGAAACCCGGGACCACTGGTCGCGACAGGGCATCGCCCTGCGTCTTCGCACGCTGCGGATTCATGACGCGCCTCCTTGCGCCTCACCGGCCCCGCGGGGCCGACTGGTTGCCTTGGTCTGCCCACGGCCGCTCGCGGCCGCAGCCTTGCTGCTAGCCGGCCCCCTTGCCCGTCGGCATGTGCTCGATCACCTCGTCGATCAGCTTGTAGTCGAGCGCCTCCTGCGCCGACATGAAGCGGTCGCGGTCCGTGTCCTCCTCGATCTTGGTCAGCGGATGGCCGGTGTGCTTGAGGAGGATGTTGTTGAGCTTGTGCTTGACGTTCTTGAACTCCTTGGCGTGGATCATGATTTCCTCCGCCGTGCCCTCCATGCCGGCCAGGGGCTGGTGGATCATGATCCGGGCGTTGGGCAGGGCCCGCCGCTTGCCCTTGGTTCCGGCCGTCAAGAGCACCGCCCCCATGCTGGCCGCCTGGCCGATGCAGTAGGTGGCCACGTCGCAGGTCACGAACTGCATCGTGTCGTAGATCGCCAGGCCGGCGGTGACGCTGCCGCCGGGGGAATTGATGTAGAGGTGGATGTCGGCCTTGGGGTCGTCGGACTGCAGGAACAGCATCTGCGCGACGATCGCGTTGGCCACCTCGTCGTTGACCTGCGTGCCCAGGAAGATGATCCGATCTTTGAG